>DASQYQ010000029.1:0-8191 GCA_035639115.1 Sphingomicrobium sp.
TTCGGGGCGCGGCGAAGCGCGTCCACCACTGTAACGAGGCTGAAGCTGCTGCCGGTCTGGCGCAGGTAGCGGAACCAGGCACGGAGCCAGACGACCGCCTGGGTGTCGAGACCGGCGTAGAGAACGAGCTGGTTGAACTCGTCATCTTCTGCTGCGCCGCAAAGCACATGCGCAATGGCGCCCTCGATCTCGCCAGTGCGGTCGAGAATCGATCCCAAGTCCGCTTCGGGACCGACCTCGACGTGGAAGTCATGGATATAGCCAATGCCCCCGGCCAGCTCGGTCGGGAGCTCCTCGAGAACGCGAAAGCCGAAATTCTCCAGTACCGGAACGGCCTCAGACAAGGGAATCAGGCCGCTGTTGCGGTACATCTTCAGGCGTAGCTGGCGCGGCGCATCGGTTGAGAGGCGCGAAATCCGGACATCGCGGTCGGCGTCTCCGGCGAGCGCGCAAAGGCGCAAAATATCGGCAGCACTCTCTTCGGGGGCGCTTCGCGAGCGGTAACTATCCGGGAATGCGCCGATATAGGTCAGAGCCAATCGGGTCGCTCTTGGCGCACCGGCGCGAGCGATCAGCTCGGCCTCGACCGCCGGGGCCCAGCCGCGAACCATCTCGACGACTGCGGCATCGAGCGCCTCGGCGTCCGGAAGCGGCGCCTTCTCGTCGATATATTGGGTGTAGCGGATGAGCGCGAGGTCAGCGTCTCCGAGCTCGACCGACCAACTCGTGATCTCCCGCCCCACCTCATTCTCGAGCAGCCGCCCAATCGCGAGCCGCCGCGCGGTGCTCAGTTCCTCGCGGGGGAGCCAGACGAACGTGAACAGCTGCCCCTTGAGGATGCTGCGCACCTGGAGCAGCGCCGGCCGCGGGCGATCCGCGAGCGACATCGCCGTCATGACGAGGTCTCGGAGCTCTCCGTAATCGATGGCGATGACGAGGTCGCGCGGGAGCGAGGCCACGGCGTGGCGGAGCGCCTTCCCGGAATGGCCTTTTGGGTCGAAGCCGAAATCCTTGTCGAGCTCCTTCAGGCGCTCGCGCAGGACCGGCACTTCTTCCGGCGGGACTCGCAGGGCCTCGCTGGTCCACAGGCCGGCGTGGACTCCAATCCCCTTGATCTTACCACTCTCGCGAAGAGGAACGACCACCAAATCGAGCGGAACCCGGCGATGGACGGTTGCCCGCCGCTCGGCCTTGGCCATCAGCGGAACTTCGCCGCCTTGCTCGAGGTAATGCATCGCGCCTAGGCAGCCGCCCTCGTCGGTCGGCGCGCCCGGAATGCTGAAGATGCCGAGGGTGTCCGAAGGCGCTTCATATGGCTTTTCGACCTGGTAGCCGAGGAGGGTCATCGCGCCATCGGCGAACCAATTGAGTAGCGCCGCGCCTTCGGAATCCGCATCGTCGGCGTCCGCCCGCATCCGAGCCTGTAGCGCTTCCCAATCGCGCACTGCGAGCCTGACGTCGCCAAGTACCCGGCGTAGGTCGGCGGCGAGCTCTTGGCGGCCGCGCGCGTCGGCCCGGTCCAGCTCGAGGTACATCATCGATTCGCGGCGGCTCTTGTCGCTGCAAAGACCCTCTACGCGCTCCAGTTCCCCGTCCGGCGCGCGGTCGACGCAGACGACCGGGTGGAGCAGGCGGTGGATCGTCAGCTGACGGGCGGCGATGGCGTTCGCAACGGAATCGACCAGGAACGGCATGTCGTCGTTGACGATGGCGATCCGCATCCGCCGCCGACCGGCCTCGCCACCGGTCGATTCAATCCGAAGCGCAAGCTCGCCCCTTCGTCGCTTGAATGCCACTTCGGTCAGGAATTCAGCGGCCGCGCGTTCATCCTCGCGGCTCAATCCCTGGGTCTCTCCTGGAAGTGCGTTTCCGGTCAGCGCCTTGCGGATTGACTCGACCAGCGGCGGGTCCAGGCGCGTATGGGCCGTCATTGAAGATACTGCTCCGGGGGCTTTTGAATGGCGGGCCTATAGACCTGCGCTCCGCAGGGGAACAACCCCGCGGCGTCGGAACGGAGATGTAATCTAACCTTTAGGCAGCGCGCCGAATTGCGCGTTCGACGAGCGCTTCGTCTTCGATGATCGCGACCGGTTCATGGTGGCCGTCCGCGCCGCGACGAGTCACGATGACCGCAAACTCCTCCTCTGCCGGCACGTCTTCGAGCGAGATGGGAGCAACGCTCCGAAGCCGCGCTCGGGCAACTTCGCCCTTGGTGTCGGCCTTCGATTCGGGACGACGCGCCTGCCGTTCCGCGGCGACGAGCGCCTTGAGCCCGCCCGGCTGCTTCTCGATCAGGTCCTGAAAGTCGCCGAGCCCCACGTCCTGGCGCAGCGCGTAGGAAAGCGCTGCGGCGAACTCGGTCAGCCGGGCCTTGTCATAGTCGATCCCGAAGACAAGCTTGACGATCGGAGTCATGGGCGCTCGGGCCTGAGCCTTGACTCCGGACTCCTCGAGCAGCTCGGCATATTCTTCCGGGTTCTGCTGGGCTGCCAGCGCAAAGTCATAGGCTAGCGAAAGAGCGCGATAGAGTGACGAGCGGGTGCGGCCCTCTCCCGCCTTGACTGCGTCGGCCGTTTCGCGCGCAGCCCACAACCGGTCGGCCAGACCCGCGCTTTCATCGAGCGCGACGGTCGGAAGCTCATTGTCATCCACGTCCGCCAGCGGGCCGTCCTCCCACGAGAAGTGGACCGCGGCGGTCTCCGGCACTTCAGCAAAGCCGGCGATCGCTCCGATCTCGAGCGTATCGCTGAATGTCGGAGCGCCAGCCGGTTCATCCGCAATCATGTCGGTCAGCTCGAGCGGCTCATCGGCTGCCGGTTCGGTGAGTTCCAACGGCTCGCCGGCGACGGTTTCGCCGAGGTCGAGCGGCTGCTCGATCACCTGCTCGACATCGACCGATTCTTCACTAGCAGCCTCGTTGAGGACTGCTTCCGCCTCGTCGAGAGCCACTGCCACTTCGATCGGCAGGCTAGGTAGCAAGGAGGCGGCACCTGAATCGTCGGCGGAGGCGGCACTCGAATGAACCCGCTTCCAGTTGATGACACCGTAGATGAAGTCGATCGTTTCGCCGTCGGAGGAGAAGGGCATCAGGATGCCGCGATAGCAGATCGTCTCTTCGCGCTGGTTGGCGAACTCGGCCTCGAAGCCGATCGGGGCCCGGTTCGCGATGATCTGGAGATAATGATCGGTGAGACGCGACAAGAGCGACCGGCTCGGCACGTCGGCAATGGTGCGCGTGTCGTCTTCGAGGCCGCATTCGTCGCGGATCGCTCCACCGATGTAAGGGACGGCCGGGTTGTCGCGGCCGCAGGTGAAGTCCAGAAGCACGCTGTTGGACGCGAAATCGCTGACGTCGCCGGGCTCGAGGTCTTCGATGGAGGGGAAGTCGCGTCCGTTCAGCAGCGAGACCCAGTAATTGTAGGCGCGCACGTGCATGCGCCGCTCGTCGGTGCCGATTGCGGCCGCCACGTCCTGCGCCGGCGTTTCCGTCGATGGCGAAGCATCGAAGTCACTCGGGTGTTCGCGATACGTATCCATTGCGCGCTCTGCCCACTTCCCTCAAGGTTGGCTGGAAAATGGCCGAGGGGCGTTACCAAAGCGTTAAGCATATTTGTTCGGGCGCCGGTGCTTGCCCGGGCGGCTGAGCGCTGTTAGGGGGCGCGCGCTTCCTCAAAAGAGAGCCAAGCCGCTTTAGCTCAGCTGGTAGAGCACATCATTCGTAATGATGGGGTCGCGTGTTCGAGTCACGCAAGCGGCACCACCGCCCGACAGGAAATTGCCCGGCGCCCACCCGAAAGCGCTTGAACGTTAACCTGCGGTTGGGTCCAGTTTGGGAGGCGCTTTCCTGCTGTTCGAGATTTGTCGCTTGCAGTGACGCTTCGTAATTGCCGCTATGCGAACGTCGAAATTTCGCGCGTGAGCTGATAGGCTGGCTGGAGAGCAACCAGAGTGCCGCGCGGCGGCAATTCCGGGATGTTGGGGGATTGTCGTGCACCAGATGCGCGCAGCGACGCTAACTGGCTACATCGAGGTCGGTCGTTACGTCGGCCTCGACCCCTACGAATTGCTTCGCGAATTTGGCATCAGGGCGGATTTCCTCGAGACACCCGAGAACCGGCATGCTGCCGAGCCCATCGTACAGTTGCTAGAAGAATCCGCGCGCCGCTCCAAATGCGGGGCATTCGGGCTCCTGTTGGCCGATTGCCGGTCCTTCGCCCAACTGGGACCGTTGTGCCTGTTGCTGGAGAGACTGCCGACGGTGCGCAGCGTCGTAAGAGCGCTGAGCGACTACAGGCGCCATTTCAACGATATCATGAACATCGTCATGGAGGAGTATGACGAAACGTCACTCCTCATGGTCGAGTTGCTTCCGCAATTTGCACTGCCGCAAATCACGGACCTAACTGTCGCTCGGCTCTACAAGAACGTTGCCGGAGCGTCTGGCGGCCGCTGGCAACCATCGTCGCTTCATCTGATGCATGCGGCGCCTAAGGACACCGCGATCTTCCGCCGGCTGTTTGCCTGCCCGATTGAATGGGAGAGCAGCTTCAACGGCTTCTCGTGCACATCACACTCGCTGGACCTGCCGAACCCTCTCGCTGACGAGACTCGCGCACGCCACGCCAGCACTTTGCTCGACCTCGTCCAACTGGGTCCCGAGGACGCGCCCATTGCCGATCAGGCTCGCCGGGCGATTTCGCTACTCCTTCCGACCGGACGTGCAACCCTCGATCATGTCGCAACGAGTCTCGGCCTCACGCCGCCCATCTTTCGACGTCGCCTCGCCCGCGAAAACCGGATGTTCGCGAACGTGCTCAATGAGGTTCGGCGGGAGCTGGCCCAGAACTACCTTGCGAATTCGGCGCATTCGATCACGACGATATCCGACCTTATCGGCTACAATTCGATCAGCTCTTTCACCCGCTGGTTTACAAGCGAATTTGGGATGGCTCCTGTGATCTGGCGCTCGGCGCAACTCAACATTGCCGCCGCACTCCGCAGGCCGAAAAGTACGCATTGATGGAAAACGTCGCCGCGATTGCGGATAGCGAACATCGACGGTCGGCTTCGCCGGAATCGGCGCTGGCGATCCTCTTCCTGGTCGTAACCGTCAATCTCTTCGATCGGCAGCTCATCAACATACTGGCGCAGGACATCAAGCTTGACCTGAGCTTGACGGATGCCGAGCTCGGATTGCTTACGGGCACTGCATTCGGCGCACTGAAGGCGGCGTTCAGCGTTCCGATCGGCGCGTGGGCCGACCGTTCGAGCCGGCCTCGCATTCTCGGCGGCCTGATCGCCGTTTGCAGCCTCTGTTCGATGATCTGCAGCGTATCGCGCGGCTTTGTCGGGCTAGGCCTGGCGCGCATGGGCGTCGGCATCGGGGAAAGCGCCGGAGTGCCCATTGCGACCGCGATGTTGCGGGATTATTTCCCGCGCCGATCGACATCGGCAATTGCCATCGCGATGGCCGGTAACCCCGTCGGGACTTTTCTCGCATTTTTGGTTGGCGGATTCATCGCCGCCCGGTGGGGCTGGCGATGGGCATTTTTCGCGGCTGGACCGCTCGGCTTGGTGCTTGCGTGGGTGATCGTCTCGAAGCTTCGGGACACGGGCGTCCCCGTAGAGCGGAAGGCGATGGGTGCAAGTTGGGTTAGCGAGGCGCTTGAGCTGGTCCGCAGGCCGCTTCTTGTGCCACTCATGGCGGGGACAGCATCTTCGATGTTCGTGGTGGTAGCGGCCAGCGCGTGGATGCCGGCGTTCCTTATTCGAGTGCACTCCCTCGGGACTGCCCAGGCAGGCCTGTGGTCCGCACTTGCCGTGGGAATAGGAGGCGCGTTGGGCACATTGAGTGGAGCTGCCTGCGATTTAATGAGGCCGCGGATCCGTTTTCCAGAGTCTGCAATGCTGCTCGGCACCCTGCTGATGTTGCCGCCCTTCCTCTTCGTCATGGTATTCGCGAAAAACGCAATGGCCGCCGTTTCGTCGTATCTTCTTTACAACGTGCTGGCCTATTCATGGACCGGTCCTACAATTCGCCTGATCCAGGACTCGGTCGCCCCTCGAGAGCGCGCGCTCGCGACAGCCTTGTGCAGCGCCACAGGGATGTTCGTGGGGCTTGGCGTCGGCATTCCTCTAATCGGCTGGCTCAGCGATCATCTTGCAGCAGACTATGGGTCCCGATCGATCGGAGTTGCGCTGAGCATCGTCGTATCGTTCGCAATCGCAATCGGCCTTGCCAGCCACCTCGTCGTCGTCAACCGACTTGCCGCGATTGCCCGAACGCCGCTGGCAGATTTGGACAAATCCGCGTCATCTTTGGCAAACTCGGGCAAACCCTGATGCGCGTATAGGTCGCAGCACTCCAGACGGGGACGTGGTGCTGTCAGATGCATTGTTCTGGTGAAACACCCAAAGCAGCGCTTGCGAGACGATTGGGATGTTCGTCGGAACGGCGCAGGATAGCGCGCGACCTTCACGACGGAACGTCACAGACTCTCACCGCCATGCAGTTACGCCTGGGACTGCTGCGGCGGATCGCCAATCCTGAAGTCCAGCCATTGATCGACGAATGCGAACGCGCGCTCCGACAAGTGCGGGGACATCTTCGAGCTCTGAATTTGGACGAAGAATGAACGTCACTCGAATCACTTGGCTTCAAACGGATGTAGCGGCAGCTTTCCGCCCCATTCTTGCGACTAGTCCGGTAGCGGCAGCTCCGGTCCAATGCTGCCATTACGCTGGCCTCGCGCTGATGGAACATGTGCTGCGTTCGAGGCGACGGCGATTGCGCGGCGTAAGGGAGTGAGTATGTTCGAATACTGCAAACCCGGGGAGAAGGTCCTCCGGTCAGGGATATACCGGGTGACGCACGGTCCGGAATGCGGCGCGGAGCACGAGGTGACTTGCGTCCTCGGGAAGTTCTTTCCTCGGTGCAACACATGCGGCGAGGAGCTGAACTTCTCCCTGGTGCGCTATGCTCCCGACGCCGAGACGCACCAGTTTTTTAGACTCGATGGGCAGCCCGCTCCGCTTGGCTCAAGCGATGCGAAGGCCAGAAACCATAGAAACGTTTGGACGGAAGCAGAAATTGCACGGCTGAAGACCCTACTCGTCGAAGGCAGAAGCCTCCTCGAAGTTGCGCAAGAACTCGGACGCAGTGAAGGAGCCGTGAGGATGAGAGCTACCGCCGCAGGTCTGCTCGCACCCCCAAATTGAGATAATTGAAGCGCGGATCTGCTTCGTCAGCCGGTTTGGCTCATGCGTTCGAGGTGAGCCTATCGATCTGCAACTGCACTAGTCGGCAAGCCCGCTTGGCGGACCCTTCAGCGGCTTGAAGCAGGGCCAGCCGCTCGGGGCTGTCCACTTCCAACTCCTTGAGCGCGATTAGGTTTGCTTCCAGCTCAGCGAATTGCCCCGCGATGACGCGCAATTCATGCAACAAGAATTTCGACATAAGGCGGGTGCCATAGGAGCCGGCCAAGCTTGTGCTGCGCGGATCGCGACGCGAATGTTGCGGAGGGCGCCAGGTCACGTGTCCGCCCCAATTCGCTGGGAGACTCGGCGGTACAGTATCCGCGAACTTGTCGTAATTGGTCTTCACTCTGAGCTTCATTCTTAGATCGGTGAGCCGTTCGGCGTAGCTCAGGGTTTGTCTGGATTACCGCGGCCCGGCTTCGCTCCTAGCCCCAATGAGCAGTTGCTTCGGGGCGCGGAATGCGAACGCGTTGGTCCAATTCTGCGCTGATCGCTCGGCAGGTGCTTCGCTGCGCTGCAGTCATTGCGCTCTGCCAAGACTCGACGTCGGCCGCCTACGCGCAGGACGACGGCGCCCGTCTCTACATGATGGTCCCGGATCAGACGACAATCGCCTCGCTCCGCTTCCACCTGCTGCACAGCAATGTTGCGTCCGATGAGGGCACGGTCAACGACAATGACCTCGACACGAAGCTCGGCGTCTTCCAGTTCGTTCAGGCGCTTCGGTTCGGAAGCGACCAGGGCTTCATCTTCCTAGTCGTCCCCGCCAGCCACATCTCCAAGAACGACGTCACCGACAGCCTGACGGGGTTCGGCGACGCCCAGCTGGGCTTCGTGTACGGCATCCATGGAACGCCGGCGCTGAAGGCCGCCGATTATGCGGCTCACCCGCCCGGGCTGGCTGTGAACCTGCTCGCCAAGCTCTTTTTCCCGA
>DASQYQ010000030.1:0-4330 GCA_035639115.1 Sphingomicrobium sp.
ATCTGAAAGTCGAAGAGCTGCGAGCAGCACGTCTTCGGCAACCTCTCGAGCCTCACCCGAAAGCCCCAAAGCAGCAAAGCGCAAAACCTCAGCGCCCGCCTCAATCATCTGATGCGTAACCTCTAGGGTTAGTGGCTTCTCTGGCCCTTCTGAGTCGTTCTTTGGCAAGTGCTAAGTAAAGTATATAATTGCCTTTAATTTAGTTGCTCTAGGTTGGTTAACGAAGAGCGGGTTCGGCCGCCGTTTATGTTGTTGCGTCGCGTTGCGGCCAAGGGGGAAAGTCTGCTTACGAGTGCGTTGGCGCGCGAACGCTGCGAGGGCGGCATGGTTCGTCCTTTCCCGCCGGATCGAGAAAGAGCTCACCAACGAAGCCGCGCTCGCTCCAGCCTGAGCAGCTCACCGGCGACAGACGCCGTTCAGTCTGGCAGTCTCGCATCCGATGCATGCGCCGACTTTCGACGAACAACATCATACAGTGCTTCCCGCGCACTCGCTCGGCGTGGCGGCCTTTTCGACCATCGTCGAATGGTATGATTTCACGCTCTATCTCTATTTCGCGACCGTCCTGTCGCGCGTGTTTTACGGAGGCGGCGCGAAATCGCTCCTGCTGACGCTCGGCGGTTTCGCGATCGCCTACCTGATGCGCCCGCTCGGCGCGCTCTTCTTCAGCCATATCGGCGACCGTCGTGGGCGGCGGCAGATGATGTTGATGTCGGTGGCGATGATGACGGGGGCCATGCTCGTGACCGCGCTGTTGCCGACTCGCGCGGCTATCGGCCCAACCGCCGGTTGGCTCCTTCTGCTTCTCCGCTGTGTCATGGGTTTCTCGGTCGGCGGAGAATATACGGGCGTCGTCGCATATTTGCTTGAAGGGGCTCCGCCCAAACACCGCGGCCTCATCACTTCATGCGCCTCCGCGGCGAGCGAGATCGGCGCCCTGCTCGCCGTCGGCATCTCCGCGTCGACCGTCAGCATGACCAGCGCGCCGCAGCTTGACAGCTGGGGCTGGCGAATTCCCTTCTTTGTTGGAGCAGCGCTGGCCGCAAGCGTCTGGGTCGCCCGCTCCACGATGCACGAATCCCCCGAATTCCGCCGGCAGCAGAAAGAAGGCACTGTTCCGCCCGAACCTCTAGCTTATGCTCTCAAACATCATTGCGCCGGCATTGCGCGTGGCTTCTCGGTCTCCGCACTGGGCTCGATCACTTATTACGTCGGCATCACCTACGTGCCGTCGTTCCTGACCTCGGCAGGAGCGTTGAACGAGCAGCGCGCTCTTTGGCTTTCGACGATCGCAGCCGTCGTCGTGATTCTGGTGACTCCGCTGGTTGGCTGGTGGTCGGACCGAAGCGGACGCCGGCCCGTTCTTCTCGTGCTTTGCGGCGCGAGCGCGATCCTGCCAATGACGATGTTCGCGCTGATGGCCAGCGGCTCGCAGGGACGAGCGTTGCTGGGAGCGGTGATCCTCGCAGCAGTCGCTGGCGGCGTCAGCGCAGTGGGTGCCGTCGCGACCGCCGAGCAATTCCATGGAGAGGGCCGGATCACCGGCCTCGCTCTGGGCGCGACCATGGCGACGGCGATCTTCGGCGGGCTCACGCCCTGGGCCGCGCAATGGCTGGTCGAGCGCACGCGGTGGCACATGGCGCCAGGCGCGATGATCGCACTGGTGGCCCTATGCGTGCTGCCGGTCTTCCTTGCGATCCGCGAGACTGCGCCGCACGTTCAATCGCGCTCGAGGCGGCCGCGGCCGACTCCGTAGTAGGTGAGCCCGGCTTGTTCGGCTTCTTCGCGGTCGTAGACGTTCCGAAGGTCCACCAATATCCTGCCGCGGACGGTTTCCGCGACCTTCTCCAGGTCGAGAGCGCGGAACTCGTCCCATTCGGTCACGATCACCAGCGCGTCCGCGTCTGATGCAGCCTCGTAGGCGTCAGATGCGAATTCGATCCCGGTGAAGATCTTTTCCGCCTGCTCACGCGCGACCGGATCGAAGGCGCTGACCTTCGCCCCCCGTTCGACGAGCGCGTTGACAAGAGGGATCGAAGGAGCATCGCGCATGTCGTCGGTGTTCGGCTTGAAGGCAAGGCCGAGGACTGCGACCTTCTTGCCTCGGACCTCACCGCTTAGCGCTCGCGAGACGCGCTCGACCATGCTGGCCTTGCGATCGTCATTGACCGCCACGGTGGTGCGCACGATCCGTTGATCGACTCCGAACTTGTCGGCGGTCTGGAGCAGCGCCAGCGTGTCCTTGGGAAAGCAGCTTCCGCCATAGCCGGGACCAGCGTGCAGGAATTTCGGCCCGATGCGATTGTCGAGGCCGATTCCCCGCGCGACGTCCTGGACGTCAGCGTCGACCGCCTCGCACAGGTTGGCGATTTCATTGATGAAGCTGATCTTGACTGCGAGGAACGCGTTCGCCGCATACTTGGTCAGCTCGGCGGTGCGACGGCCGGTGAACAGGATCGGCGCTCGGTTGAGAAACAGCGGCCGGTAGATTTCCTTGAGAACTTCCTGGGCGCGGTCATCTTCGGCGCCGACGACAATGCGGTCTGGGTGCTTGAAGTCGGCGATTGCGGCGCCTTCGCGGAGGAACTCGGGATTCGAGGCGACGGACACGTTGGTCACCCCCTCTTCGCGCAGGATCTCCTCGATGCGGTCGCCCGTTCCGACGGGAACCGTGGACTTGGTGACCACGACCGTGCCCGGCTTGATGACCTTCGCGAGCTCGCGCACCGCTTCGAACACGAACGTGAGGTCGGCGTGTCCGTCACCGCGCCGGGCCGGCGTCCCGACGGCTATGAAAACCGCCTCGGCGTCCTTCACGCCATCGGTAAGGTTCTTCGAGAAGGTGAGCCGCCCGCGGTCGACATTCGCCTTCACCAGCGCTTCGAGCCCCGGCTCCCAGATCGGCATCTTGCCCGCGTTGAGGCCATCGATCTTGGCCGTGTCCTTATCGACGCAGCACACGCGATGACCGAAGTCCGCGAAGCAGGCGCCCGACACGAGGCCCACATAGCCGGTTCCGATCATCGCGATGCGCATGCTTGTTCCTGTCTGTCAGAGCATTCGGGCGCGCTCTTAGCCGCGCATTGCTAAGCTAAACAAGGCAGCTAGCCGCCTAGTTTTCGCCGAAATCTTCCTATATTGGCGCGACCCTTCCGATGAACGTTACAACTCTACCCAAGCCCCCGCGCGTCGGGCTGGTCTCTCTCGGCTGTCCCAAGGCACTGGTCGACAGCGAGCGCATCATGACCAAGCTGCGCGCCGAAGGATATGACATGTCGCCCGACTATGCCGGAGCAGACGTGGTGCTGGTCAACACCTGCGGCTTCCTCGATTCCGCGAAGGAAGAAAGCCTTGAAGCAATCGGCGAAGCCATCGCCGAGAATGGCCGAGTGGTCGTCACGGGCTGCATGGGCAAGGAAGCGGAAATCATCCGCGAGCGCTTCCCGGACGTACTCGCCGTAACCGGGCCGCAACAGTACGAGGAGGTGGTCGCGGCCGTTCACGATGCGGCACCGCCGGTTCCCTCGCCGTTTATCGACCTGGTGCCTGAAGCGGGGTTGAAGCTCACGCCGAGGCACTACAGCTATTTGAAGATTTCGGAGGGCTGCAACCACCGCTGCGCCTTCTGCATCATCCCCCACCTGCGCGGCGACCTCGTCAGCCGCCGTCCCGACGCGATTCTGCGCGAGGCCGAGAAGCTGGTCGCCGCGGGCACCAAGGAGCTTCTGGTCATCAGCCAGGACACGTCGGCCTATGGCGTCGATATCCGGCACCAGCCGCGCGCGTGGAAGGGCGAGGAAGTCCGCGCTCATATGACGGATCTCTCGCGCGAGCTCGGCAAGCTCGGAGCCTGGGTGCGGCTTCACTATGTCTACCCCTACCCGCACGTCAACGACGTCATCCCGCTGATGGCCGAGGGGCTGGTCATTCCCTATCTCGACATTCCGTTCCAGCACGCGAGCCCGAACGTGCTCCGCCGCATGCGCCGCCCGGCAAACGATGCGAAGGTGCTGGAGCGCGTCCGCAACTGGCGTGCGCAGGTGCCGGACCTCGCGATCCGCTCCAGCTTCGTCGTCGGCTTTCCAGGCGAGACGGACGAGGATTTCGCGTATCTCCTCGCCTGGCTCGAGGAAGCGCAGCTCGACCGTGTCGGAGCTTTCAAGTTCGAAGCCGTCGAAGGCGCACCTGCGACGTCGATGGGCGACCAGGTCCCGGAAGGGTTGAAGCAGGAGCGCTACGAGGCGGTGATGGCCTTGTCCGCGCGAATCTCGGCCGAAAAGCTGGCCGCCAAAGTCGGCTCGACCATCGACGTCCTGATCGATGCTGTCGA
>DASQYQ010000031.1:0-3409 GCA_035639115.1 Sphingomicrobium sp.
TTCATCACGACGCTCCTCTACGTCCTTGAAGCAGCCGCGCAGCACCGCAAGAGCGTGTGGGTCCTCGACCGGCCCAATCCGGCAGGGCGCCCGATCGAAGGCCTGTCGCTTCGTCCCGGCTGGGAAAGCTTCGTCGGCGCCGGACCGATCCCGATGCGGCACGGCCTGACGCTTGGCGAGCTCGGCCGCTGGTTCATCGACCACTTCAATCTCGACGTCGACTATCGGGTGATCGAGATGGAAGGGTGGACGTACGAGGATGGGCCGGGCTTCGGCTGGCCGCCGGAACGGGTCTGGATCAACCCAAGCCCGAACGCCGCGAACGTCAACATGGCCCGTGCCTATGCCGGCACGGTGATGCTCGAAGGCACCACGTTGAGCGAGGGCAGGGGCACGACGCGCCCGCTCGAGCTATTTGGTGCGCCCGACCTCGATCCGCTGCGGCTTCTGGCCGAGATGGAACGGCTTGCTCCCGATTGGCTGGCCGGCTGCAAGCTGCGCGATGTCACGTTCCAGCCGACATTCCACAAGCATGTCGGCGAAATGTGCCGTGGCCTTTTCATCCACGCGGAGGGCCAATTCTACGACCATCAGGCGTTCAGGCCCTGGCGGGCGCAATCGCTTGCCTTCAAGGCGATCCGGAAGCTCTATCCGGACTATGATCTGTGGCGCGATTTCCCGTACGAATATGTCTTCGACAAGCTCGCCATCGACGTCATCAACGGCTCGTCGCTGCTACGCGAATGGGTTGACGACAGCGGCGCTGCCCCAAGCGACCTCGACGCACTGACGATCCCCGACGAGCGCGCGTGGGAAGAGGAACGGAAGGCCTTCCTCCTTTACTGAAGCCAAGCGTGGTTAACGAAGAAGTAGGAGGTTGTTCGTATTCCGACTCCTGAATTGTTCGGGAGCAGGGCTTCAGATGGCCACCGCGGGAATCGAGGAAGTCACCGAAGATGCGATCCGCGCGGTCGCGCGTGACTGTGGCTCATTGTCGATGGAGTGCAGCGACGTCTCCGGTTACGTCCAGGGCGTCGCGACCGGGATCAGCGAGCATCTGAAGATGCTCGACCAGCTCGAAGAGGTGACCACCCGCCTGATGAGCGACCAGGCGCGCGTGTCGGATTCGACCGACGAAGCGCGGCTGCTGTCGGAACAGGCTAAGGCCAAGCTCGAGGCTGGCCGCGAGGCGATCGAGAAAACGATCGACGGCTTCAAGGGCCTTGCGGAGCTGGTCGTCCAGCTTGGCGAGCGCATGGCGGGCTTCGCCTCGGCGATGAATCAGGTGCAGACCGTCTCCTCGACCATCGAGACGATCGCCCGCAAGACCAACATGCTGGCTCTCAATGCCACCATCGAGGCTGCTCGCGCCGGTGATGCCGGCCGTAGCTTCGCGGTCGTCGCCGCAGAGGTGAAGAAGCTCGCTCACGATACTCGAGCGGCGACTAGCCAGATCGGTTCGACGATCGGCGAGCTGACTCGCGAGGCGAGCGCAGTCACAAACGAGATCAAGACCGGTGTCGAGCGCAGCCGCGCCGCCCAGTCCGGCTTCAGCACGATCAGCGACACGGTTCGCGAGGTCAGCGAGATCGTCGGAATGGTCGATCGCCAAACCGAGGGCATCGCCCACTCGACGAGCATGATCCAGACCAGCGTCGACCGAGTGAAGGCGGGTCTGACCGACTTTGCCGCCGACGCTCGCGACAACGGGCAGGAGCTGAAAACGGCCGAGAAGCGCCTCGCGCACCTCGAGCTGCTTTCGAACACCATGCTCGACACCCTCGCCAACTCGGGTGCCGAAATCGACGACACGCCGTTCATCCTCAAGGCGCAAGACGCCTGCCGTCAGATCAAGGGAGCAGTCGAGCGGGCGATCGACGAGGGCGAGATCAGCGTCGAGGACGTGTTCGACCGCGATTACAAGATCGTCGAGGGCTCGAACCCGGTCCAGTACGACGTCCGCTTCAACGCCGCGGCCGATAGGCTCATTCGTCCGATCCTTGACCGGGTGAAGTTGAGCGACAGCCGGATCATCGGCTCGGCCATCGGCGACATGAATGGATATCTGCCGACGCACCTTTCCGAGCGCAGCCATCCCCAGGGACCCGATCCCGTGTGGAACGACGAGCACTGCCGGAACAAGCGCATCCTCATCGACGATACGACTCGAATGGCGCTGGCGAGCGAACGGCCGGCGACCCTCGCGACCTATCGAATGGAGCTCGGCGACAAATTCATCCCGGTGAAGAACGTCTTCGTTCCGCTGTGGGTGAAGGGCCGCCGCTGGGGGAATTTCGAACTGGCGTACAGAGACGACTGAAGCGTTTGTGAAAGCTTACCGCGCAATAAACCTCGTCTTTACGCCGTTGCGTTAGGAGCCGTCCGATAGGCTTCGCCTCAGGAAGCATCGGACGAGGGAAAAGGAATGGCGATTAACCGGTCACTCGATCTAAAGCCGGTCAGCGTTGCCGCGGCGCAGCTCGCCCGAGTTTCGGGTGAGGGATCCGCGCGCCATCCACATCTCGCTGCGCTCCTTGATGGAACCGGCCGCCATTCGGGCCGCGACATGGCCGATGCAATCCATCTGTTGTGCAGCCTTCACGGACATTATCCGGGCCTTATCGAGGTCGCCCTCCAGCGCTGCCCGAAAGGGCCGGTTCGCGAATGGCTGACCCACGCATCGGACGGCTTTGAGCGCGAACGCCTGTACCTGGTCAGGCTGACGTCTGCGGTTGGACCGCTGCCGAGCACGCCGGGAGCCGCCGAGACCGAGGCCAGCCTGGTCGCTGCCCGGCATGCGTTAGAAACGCTCGCAACGTCCGAGCGTGAAGGCTGCGCGCTCGGCGCCGCCACCGCTCTGGTTTGCGATTGGTGGCCGGTTCGCCGCTTGTTGGATCGGGTTGCCGCACGGGGTGGCACCGACGTGCCTGCGCCGTCGCTTCCGGACGAAGCGTCAGTGGTGGCGATCGTCGACAGCGCTGCCGGCACTCCAGGAAGCGCGCGCGCGCTCGCATTTGGCGGAGAGCAGTTACTGCTCCAGCACCGCGCCCTCTTCGATCTCCTCGAAGCCCGCGCCGAAGCCCGCGGCGACTACTAGGCGGCCTTCGCCAGTTCGTGATGCTCGTGGACTGCGGCGGCTTCCGCCGCAGGCGCAACAGCCGCTTTCGGCTTCGGGAAGAGAAGCCGCGAAACGAGCACGACCGCGCCGAGCGCAAAATAAGTGCCGATTGCGATCATCGGGTTCCAGATCACCGAGGCCGCGAGCGGAATCCGAAGGAAGATCGGATTGAATCCGAAATCCTCGCCGATCGCTTCGCACACGCCCAAGATCGTGTGGGCACGAAGGGGAAGGGCTACCTGATTCTCTTGCTTTTCCATTGCTCGCTCCAAAACCGGCAATCTGCCTGCC
>DASQYQ010000032.1:0-2927 GCA_035639115.1 Sphingomicrobium sp.
TGAGATGATGAAGGTTATCCGCTCGACCGAGGTCGGTGGTCCGATCAACGCCGTCTGGATGATGGCCGATAGCGGCGCGCGCGGCTCGACCGCGCAGATCAAGCAGCTCGCCGGCATGCGCGGCCTGATGGCCAAGCCTTCGGGCGAGATCATCGAGACGCCGATCATCTCGAACTTCAAGGAAGGCCTGACCGTTCTCGAGTATTTCAACTCGACCCACGGCGCCCGCAAGGGCCTTGCCGACACGGCGCTGAAGACGGCCAACTCGGGTTACCTGACCCGCCGTCTCGTCGACGTGTCGCAGGACGCAGTGATCATCGAGGAGGACTGCGGCACCGACCGTGCGCTCGAAATGCGCGCGATCGTCCAGGGCGGCGCGGTCATCGCTTCGCTCGCGGACCGCGTTCTCGGCCGGACCACTGCTGAAGACATCGTCGATCCGAAGAGCGGCGACGTCATCATCGCCGAGGGCGAGCTTCTCGACGAGGCGATGGTCGCTCAGATCGAGGCGATCGGGCTGCAGGCCGTGAAGATCCGCTCGCCGCTGGTGTGCGGATCGAAGCAGGGTGTCTGCGGCAAGTGCTACGGGCGCGATCTTGCTCGCGGTACGCCGGTCAACATCGGCGAGGCTGTCGGCGTTATCGCCGCCCAGTCGATCGGCGAGCCGGGAACGCAGCTGACGATGCGGACTTTCCACATCGGCGGCGCGGCGCAGCTCAACGAGCAGTCCAACCTCGAGGCGCCGGTCGACGGCACGATCGAGCTTCGCGACATGCCGACGATCGTCGACCCGCGCGGCCGGCACCTGTCGCTGTCGCGCTCGGGCGAGATCGCGATCCTCGACATGGACGGTCGCGAGCTTTCCACGCACCGCGTGCCTTACGGCGCGCACCTGCTGTGCGAGAGCGGCCATATCGTCAGCCGCGGCGATCGAATCGCCGAGTGGGACCCCTCGTTCAGCCCGGTCATCACCGAGAAGGCGGGTACGGTTAAGTACCAGGACCTGATCGAGAACCGGACCATGACCGAGCAGGTCGACGAGTCGACCGGAATCACGCAGCGAGTCGTCACCGACGACATGACCAAGGCGAAGAAGGACACGCTCCACCCGCGCCTGACGCTGACCGGCGAGAAGGCGAAGGAAGCGGGCGTCTACCGCCTTGCTTCGGGCGCGATCATCGCGGTCGAGGACGGCCAGCAGGTCGAGGCGGGCGAAGTGCTCGCCCGAATGCCGCGCGAAGCCGCTCGTACGCGTGACATCACCGGCGGTCTGCCGCGCGTCGCCGAGCTCTTCGAGGCCCGCAAGCCGAAGGAGAATGCGATCATCGCCAAGGTGTCCGGCAAGGTCACCTTCATGCGCGACTACAAGGCGAAGCGTAAGATCGCGATCGTCCCCGAGGACGGTTCGGAGCCCGTCGAGTATCTCGTGCCCAAGGCCAAGATGATCGAGGTCCAGGAAGGCGACTTCGTGAAGCGCGGCGACAACCTCGTCGGCGGCTCACCCGATCCGCACGACATCCTCGAGGTCCTTGGTGTCGAAGCGCTCGCCGAATATCTCGTGAGCGAGATCCAGGAGGTCTATCGACTGCAGGGCGTGAAGATCAACGACAAGCACATCGAGGTGATCGTTCGCCAGATGCTGCAAAAGGTCGAGATCACCGACGGCGGCGACACGACTCTGCTCGCCGGTGAGCAGGTCGACCGCGACGAGATGGACGCTACCAACGCCAAGCTCGAGAAGAAGCAGAAGCCGGCAGAGGGCAAGCCCGTCCTGCTCGGAATCACCAAGGCGTCGCTCCAGACCCGCAGCTTCATTTCTGCCGCGTCGTTCCAGGAGACCACCCGAGTCCTCACGGAAGCGGCGGTCCAGGGCAAGGTGGACGATCTGCAGGGCCTCAAGGAGAATGTTATCGTCGGTCGCCTCATCCCGGCAGGGACGGGCGCGGGCATGAACCGCCTCCGCGTTGCCGCCTCGTCACGCGACACGGCTCTGCGCGCTGCCCAGCGCCGAATGCAGGAAGCGCTCATCGCTCCGGATTCCGCCGAGGAGCTTCGTGCAGCAGAGCTCGCGCGCACGCCGCGTGAGGACACTGCCGGTGTCGGCGAAGATCCGCTGGCCGCGGTCGCTCCTAGCGGCCACGGCTTGGATGCGGACGCAGGCGATTATCTGCAGGACTAAGCTCGCTTCCGCGCCCCTCGTAGGGACGGAGGAATCAAAAACCCCGCCGGAGCGATCCGGCGGGGTTTTCTTTTACCTGCGCTGGGCGGGCCTAGCAGCGGCCGCCGTGCATCGCATTCTCGGTGCAGTTCGCAGCCGAGCCGACGTCAGTCGCCGCGCCTCTCACCGTATTGCATGCTGCAATCGCGAGGCACGCTCCCACCAACGCAACTGCCACCAGCTTTTGGACCATTATCATTCCTCCGTTGGACGTCCGGAACGATAATGAATCACCAAATAGCTGTCTGTCTACTGAACTTACTTGCAGCCGTTGCCGTTCATCGTGTTCTCGGTGCAATTTGCGACCGAGTTGACGTCGCGCGCTGCGCCGCGGACCGTGTTGCAGGCTGCAACGCTGAGCGCGATCCCGATCAGGACAACGGTCGTAACCTTCTGGAGCATCTCAAATTCTCCCTTCAGACGGGGCATTCAAACGCCGGGTCGCGTGAACGGCTCCATTACGTTAGTGTTATTTTGGTCTGAGGAGTGACGGATGCGTAAGGCGGGCCTGGCGGCAGTACTTCTTCTCGGCGGATGCGTGATGAACAACCATCCGGCCGTTCGACCGCTTCACCCGCTCGAAATTCCGACGGCGCCTTACGATCCAACGGCATCGGCTGCCCTTACCGGCACTCTGATGTACGAAGGGGGCTGCCTGATCTTCCGGAACGAAGAGACGGGTCAGCTGCTGATGCCGATTTGGCCGACC
>DASQYQ010000033.1:0-6129 GCA_035639115.1 Sphingomicrobium sp.
AACCATTGGAGTCGAGTTCGACGACAAGCTCAGGACCTCCGACATCGAACGGGTAATCGGCCATCTGGAGAGCGAGCTGAGGAAGAAGCATCCGGACCTGTTCAGGGTGTTCGTCCGGCCGCACCCGCACAAATATCAGAGCGAACCCAGGCTGCTCGATGTCGGCCCTGCCTGAGCCGTTCACTTGACAGCCGGACGCACTGGTGCGCGATTTCGGCGCCGCGGGGGCGCATTATGCCGGATCAGCCACATCGAACCGACAAGGCCGTAACGCTCTTCCTCAGCTATTCGCGGGAAGACGAGACCGCTGCCGCCCGCGTCTCCAACGCGCTCGAGCATGCTGGGTACACGATCTGGTGGGACGCGCTGATCGAAGGTGGCGAAGCTTATTCCCGCTCCATCGCGGATGCTCTTGAGAAGGCCGACGTAGTGATCGTTCTGTGGTCCGCGCGGTCTATCGAGTCTGACTGGGTCAGGGACGAGGCCGCGCAGGGGCGCGATCGCCATCGGTTGGTTCCGCTGTCGATCGATGGCAGCAAGCCGCCGCTCGGCTTTCGGCAGTATCAGGTGATCGACCTCAGCCATTGGCGCGGGCGAACGAACTCGCCGCAAATCGCGGCGATCGAGCGCGCGATCGAGTCGATCATGGGCAAGGTGCATGCTGAGCGTGCGCCGGTTGTCGTCCGGACCTCGCGACGGACGATGCTGATCGGCAGCTCGGCGGCCGCGGTTGCGCTTATCGCGGGCGGAGGCGCTTGGTTCGCATGGGATCGCGGGCTGATCGGCGGCGGATCCGCTCCGCCCAGCATTGCAGTGCTCCCCTTTCGCAACCTCAGCGGTGACCGCTCGCAGGATTATTTCGCCGACGGACTGACCGAAGAAGTGCGGACGGCCCTCACTCGGATCGCGGCGCTGCGGGTCCTTGCCGGAACCTCGTCAGAGAAGGCCAACGAGGATGCGGGCAACGTCAAGGCGATCGCAGCCGATCTCGGGGTCGGCTTCCTGCTCTCGGGATCGGTGCAGCGCGCCGGCAACATCGTTCGGATCGCAGTCGACCTGGTCGATGGCCCGACCGGATTCACCCGCTGGTCGCAGAGTGTCGACCGCAATCTCACGGACATTTTCGCTGTCCAAAGCGAGATTGCCCGGATGGTGGCGCAGGCCATGTTGGTCCAAGTCGCGACGACCGAACCGGCGCCCGGTGGGACAAGGAACGTCCAGGCCTATGAGAATTATCTGCAGGGACGGTCGCTGTTCAACCTGGCGAAGGACGAGGCGAGCGACCGCGATGCCCTAGCCCACTTTCAAATGGCCGTTAGCGAGGATCCGCAATTCGCGCTTGCCCATGCCGCGCTGTCGCGGTCCTACTCGGTCATCGCAGGCGAACATGCGACAGCCGACCAGATTCAGCCGCTCTATTCCCAAGCCATTTCCTCCGCCCAACGCGCCGTCGAGCTCGCACCCGATCTCGCCGAAGGTCATCTGGCTTTGGCCTATGCGACGTTTGCCGGAAAGCTGGATATCCGCGGTGCGTGGCCCTCTTACCAGCGGGCCTACCGGTTGGGATATGGCAATGCGGACATCGCCCTCCTCTATGCGCTTTATTGCTCGCGCGCCGGCAGGCCGGCGGAGGCGAAAGCGGCGGTGGAGAGGGCGGTGCTCCTCGACCCGCTCAATGCGCGCGCTTTTCGCGCCAAAGGCTCGGTCTCTTACGCCGCCCGGGATTACGCCGATGCACTGCCGCCGCTTCGCCACGCGCTGCAGCTCAATCCGACGATGACTTTCGCTCACTCCTTGGCCGGAAATTGCCTGCTTGGCATGGGCCGGACGGCCGACGCGCTCAAGGAGTTCGAAGCCGAGCCAGAGGCGCAGTTTCGACTGACTGGGATCGCCATCGCCCAGAACCGGCTCGGCAATCGCGCAGCGGCCGAGAAAGCACTGGCGGACCTCCAGTCGCAAGTCGGCGATGCCGCCGTCTACCAGCAAGCGGAGGTGCTCGCGCAATGGGGCCGGGTCGACGACTCGCTTCAGAAGCTCACCCGCGCGCGCGTTGTTGGCGACTCGGGACTGACCTATGCGGCGACCGACGTGATGCTTGATCCGCTTCGGAAGGACCCGAGATTCCAGTCTTTCCTCAAGGGCTTAAGGGTCAGCTGACGTCTCGCTATGCCGGAGCGCCGATCCGTGAGACAATCGCGCCCCTGCCCGAGAGTAGGGAGCGAGCAATGATCGTAGGCGGAACACCCGTGACCGACATCGATGACGAGGCCGGAATGCAGAAGAAAAAGAGCAGAACTCGAAGCAGCGGCGACACCAGGTCGAGTGGCGATACTCGGAGCAGCGGCGACACGAGATCGAGCGGCGATACTCGGAGCAGCGGCGACACCAGGTCGAGCGGCGATACGCGCTAATCGGCTCTGGCGTTTGCCTCGCCGCTTATTACCCGGTTGATCCAGTTGAGATAGTTGCTGCGATCGATCCGGGCGTACAGGCCCGGATGGCTGCCGTCCGCGCATCCCATGCCCCAGCTGACGACACCTACGAGGACCGGCTCGCCATAGGTCAAGATCAGCGGACCTCCGCTGTCGCCCTGGCACGCGTCCATTCCGGGGCCGGCGGCACAGAGCATCGCCGAGTTGGTCTTGCCGCGATAGTCGGGTGCGGAGTCGCAGCTCACCGTCTGGATGTCGACCTTGCGGAGGACCGGGGAGAAACGCGCGCCCTTGCCGGACTTGTTCTTTCCCCAGCCAGTGACGGTCACATCCACGCCTGGAGCGATTGCTGAGTCGCCGGCCCGCGATCCGTTGAGCCGGATCGACATCGGCTTGTGATCGGCGGCGGAGGTGTCAGTTTGCTGGTCCCCCACGAAATGGATGAGCGCGATGTCGTTCACAGGCGGTCCTGAGCGCGTCTCCGGCCGATAGCCCGGGTGAACCACGAGCCGGTCGATGTGATAGGTGACCCCGCCAGCGCGCGCATCCAGCGTGCCGAGGCGTACTCGCCAACCCCGATCCACCTGATCCTGATTGATGCAATGAGCCGCAGTCAGCACCCATTGCGGTGCGATGAGCGATCCGCCGCAGCGTTCCTCGCGCGCATATTGCGGATGTTTCAGGTCCTTCGAATTCCAGCCGATGAAATTGGAATAGATCTCCGCCTGCCAAGGAGCCCCGTGCAATAGCGCAGGCTGCTGATCACTCGCCGGTTGGCGGGCGCCTGCAGGTGTCGCCAACGCGATGGCAACAAACGCCAGGACCGATCGCATGATGTTCTCCCCCGGTGTCGAGCGATGCCTTATACCAACGAGCGACAGTCGCCGCGAATCGACGGCGCGAGACGCTGCCGTTAGGCTGGACTGGTGCCGCTCTACAGTCTCAACGAGCTGAACCCTCAACTTGGCGAAGGCGCGTGGGCCGCGCCGTCGGCCGATCTCATCGGCGACGTGCGCCTCGGAGTCCGGGCGAGCGTGTGGTTCGGCGCGGTGCTTCGTGCAGACAATACGCCCATCATCCTAGGAGACGAGACCAACTTCCAGGATGGGGCGATCGGTCACAGCGATCCAGGCTTTCCGCTGGCGATCGGCGCTCGCGTGACGATCGGACACCAGGCGATCCTCCACGGCTGCACGATCGCCGACGATTGCCTGATCGGCATGGGCGCGCGGATTTTGAACGCTGCCGTCATCGAGAGTGAATGCATCGTCGGAGCTGGCGCCCTCATCACCGAGGGCAAGGGGTTCGAGCGCGGCAGCCTGATCGTCGGGGCTCCGGCGAGGGTCGTTCGGCGCGTGACCGAGGAGGAACGGCAGCTGCTTCGCGCGTCGGCTGCGCATTATGCGGAGAAGGCTCGGCGCTATGTCGCGGAGCTAGTTACCAACCTAGCTCGGCAGGAGGGCAGGTGACGAGACTTCACCGACTGCTTTTTGCGGCTGTCTGCTGCTCCGCATCGGCGGCCGCGCAGAACAAGGCTGCGGAGCCCCAGCCGTCGCTGTCTCAACTCCTTTCGCAG
Source organism: Sphingomicrobium sp. (assembly GCA_035639115.1). Classification (GTDB taxonomy): domain Bacteria; phylum Pseudomonadota; class Alphaproteobacteria; order Sphingomonadales; family Sphingomonadaceae; genus Sphingomicrobium. The sequence goes on from DASQYQ010000033.1 coordinate 4,009, forward strand.
CGCACGGTGCAATCGCCAGAGCCAGGCTGCACGAGCAACGATCCTGCGGAGGTCGTCGTTTGCGGCCGCTCGCAGCAGCGTTACCGGATTGATCCAGACGTGCTCGAAGCGACGCGCTCCGCCGAAGCGCCGCCCCCCAAGCCGGTCCTCGATGCCACCAAGGCGAACGCTTGTGTCGGTCCGGATTGCGGCGGAGGGACCATCCCATTGGTCGCAATGGCGCTGACTGCGATCAAAGCCGCCGAACTCGCCGCCGAAGGCGACGATTGGCGCCAAGCGTTCAGGACGCACCCCGATCAGTATCGGGCTTATCAGGAGTCGAAGGGTCAGATCAGCGTCGGAGTCATGGCTGGTAATCGGCAGCCGCCGGCTGGAGCTGGTTATTGATCAATACCTCCCTATCGTCGCTCCGATCTGTGCATCGCCGGTCGATCTTCGCGCCGGCCGCCGCGGGCGGCGCGGCACTAAGCGACACCTCCCGCCCGTGGAATTCGAAGACGATGTAATGTGCTGGCTCGTCCCCGATGTTGCGCATCCCGTGCAGCTCTCCAGCCGAGCAATAGACGAGGCCGCCCGCGCCGACTTCGCGGCACAAGGTTCGGACTCGGCCGGAACGAACAAGGATCGCGACATCGTAGGGGTCCGCGTGCGCGGCATAACCAGCGCCGGGTTCGAGCCTCGACACGTGGCAGGTGAGCTTGCGCAGCCATGTCGTAGGGGCCGAGAAGACCGAACGAGTGACAAAGGCACGCTCCGAACGCGCCGCTGCGGGAGGAGGCGCTCGAAACAATGTGGTTCCTAGCTGCGTAGGTTTAGGGATCTTGCGCCCGGTCCTCCACCTGAACATCATGTAGGCGACAGGCGAAGTCCCCGGATTCCGGATCGTATGGTGCTGTCCGGGAGGATAATAAGCGAAGTCGCCAGCCTTTGCCCGAACCGGGCGGGCGCGGTCGTAGGACGGCCCATCTGCAATCAGGAGATCGGCCTCTCCCGCGAGCACCATAAGGAGCTCCTCATCTGCGTGGGCATGTGGCGGGTGCGGCGAATAGCCGGCGCTCAATATTGCTGCGTGGCATGACATGAAGTCGAGGGCTGCAGTCGATCCGCGCAAAAGCGGGAAACGCCGCCACCCTTCCCACGCCTCCGCTAGCGGAAGCCCGAGCTTGCGGATTGAGGAGCGAAGGGGAAGGATCACCTGTGCCGGCGCCGATGTCTGCCCCGGTGGAACGACGTTGTTTACCTCATTGTTCGGCTTGCCGTGGACCAGCACCACGGGCGGCCAGGGCTTGTCGAGAAAGCGGAATGGCCAGTCGAGCCCATCCGGAATTCGAATCGGGCTGTCGGCCGCCGCAAACTGCAGCAAGAGGGCGGTCCGCGTTCCCTTGGATGCATTGTAGGAGCCATGCCAAATGCGTCCGTCGAACAGGATCGCGTCCCCGTCGCTCACATCGGGTTGGACCAGATGCGTCTCGGGGTCCTCTTCCTCCGCACAGCTCAAGATCCATTCGTTCGAATGCTCCGTTCGTGAGCGGCCTTTTTCGAATCTGATCTGCTGGACGCTCTTGCAGCGGTGCGAGCGGGCGATGAGCCGCAGACCGGACTCTCCAGTCACATTGTCGAGGCCGATCCACGCCGTGACGAAGCGCCCGTCGGGAGCTGAGGACTCGACGTCGACGTGCCACGGGTGAAGCATTTCCGGTGACCGCCGCACGACGGATACGCCCCACAGAATCACATCGTCACCGAGGATCGGGAGCAGAAGCTCGATCAAACGGTCATTGGCTGCGATCCTGTTCACCAGCCAATCCGGGAAATTGTCCTTCGGCCAGGTCGAGCCAGGCTCATTCCCTTCGCGTTCAAGCTGGCTCAGAATCGCGCGGCATTCATCGCTGCTGAACAGCGGCAGCGGCCCCAGAAATCCTTCGCTGGCGAAATCGGCTACAGCTCCACTCATCCTGCCCCCGCGGACCAGAGCGAATAATATCATTTAGCGTTGGAGCGGCAATCTCCGCTCGGTCGCTACGCCTTTTAGTACACCCGCTTCTTCGGCTTGATGTAGCCAATGTCGTCGGTGAGCGTGAATTCGTGGACCGGCCGGTAGTCGATCTTCACGCCGCCGCC
>DASQYQ010000034.1:0-2679 GCA_035639115.1 Sphingomicrobium sp.
CGCCTCGGCCACAACCGCGGAGGGAATGTCGCGCGAAATGAAGGCATGCGCACGGCTAGGGCGCCGCTTTTCGCCTTCCTCGACAGCGACGACCTTTATCTGCCGAATAAACTCGCGTGGGTCGTCAGCGAGTTTGAACGCCGGCCCGAGCTCGACCTGCTGGTCGACAGCTTCATCAAGGTTCAGCCGCCAGGCTCCCGTAAAGCCGAGGCCCTACGTCGCAACCCGGTGATCCGCGATCGCGAGCTGTTCCGCACTGCTTTGTTCACTCGGCAGCTGTGGAAAGCGACGCCTTCGATCACCGTGAAGCGCGAAGTGGCGCTTAGGGCGATGTTCGACGAGACGCTTCAGCGCCTGCAGGACTTCGATTTCCTGATTCGCGCGTCGGAATTCGCCAATTGCGCGTCCACGGATCAGGCCCTGTGGGTGAAGTACTGGGACTCAAACGCGATTTCGGTACAGGACAATATGATTCCTGCGAACGTGGAACTCGTGCGCCGCCATCCGGAATTCCTGACCACGAGAGCCTATAGGTCTGGACTCGCCTATGCGCTCCGCCTGTCTGCCTGGCGTCGGTTGAAGAAGCGCGATTTCAGCGGAATTTCGAAAGACGTCCGTAACCTTTCCGACGCGTTCGGGAGGCGCGAAGCCGCACGCCTGGCCTGGGAAGCTCTGTGGCCCAGGCGTCGCCTGACCTCCGATCGGTAATCCCCGAGAGTCGAGTGACGCTCAAATAAGAAGGGCGGCCGCAACGGCCGCCCTCTCGAATTGCGTTCCTCGCCAGATTAGCGCGAGTAGAACTCGATCACCAGGTTCGGTTCCATCCGGACCGGATAGGGCACTTCGTCGAGCTTCGGCACGCGGGTAAAGGTAACCTTAGACGTGCCGTCCGGAACCACGTAATCGGGGATGTCGCGCTCGGCGAGGCTCTGCGCCTCGATCACCAGCGCCATCTCCTGGGCCTTTGGGCCGAGCTCGACCACGTCGTTCACGTCCACCTTGCGCGAGGCGATATTGCACTTCACGCCGTTGACGCGGATGTGGCCGTGGCTGACCAGTTGCCGCGCTGCCCAGATCGTCGGAGCGAACTTGGCGCGATAGACGACCATGTCGAGCCGGCGCTCGAGCAGTCCGATGAGATTCTGCGAGGCGTCCCCCTTCATCGCGGTCGCCTGCGTGTAGTTCTTCTTGAACTGCTTCTCAGTGATGTCGCCGTAATAGCCCTTCAGCTTTTGCTTGGCGCGGAGCTGAATTCCGTAGTCGGAAAGCTTGCCCTTGCGGCGCTGGCCGTGCTGGCCGGGCCCGTACTCGCGGCGGTTCACCGGGCTCTTTGGACGTCCGAAGACGTTCTCGCCCATGCGGCGGTCGAGCTTGTATTTGGCGCTTGTGCGCTTGGTCACGTGTCAATCTCCAATTTGCTTCTTGCAGAGTGCCCGGGACCGCACCGCCTGAACTTGCATCAGGCGCGATCACCGCTTCACCGGGCATGCGGGATCAATTGCGAAGGCGCGCACCTAGGGGCACGTGCGCCACGCGTCAAGCTCAGTGGCTGACGGGCGCGCTTTTCATCTCATCGACGGTGCGGCCCTGAACGCGGCTGTCCCACTCCTCCTGGGTGAGGCAGGTGCGCTTCACCATGTGCGAGCCGGTGGTGTCGTCATCCGTCTTGCAGATCTTCTTGTCCTTCTTGGGCTTTGGCATGACCGCTTGTGCTACCGGAGCAGCAGGAGGGGCCTGGACCGAAGGATCTGCGGAAAGCAACGCAGTGACAAGCAAGAGCGACATCGATAAACCCCGTATTTTTAGTGATTTACGACGATTGCAATGACCAATTGAACAGTCAATCGTAAACCATCAGTCGTTCTACGAACGACTGACCGACTCCATCAACGGCTGATTTATCCCGCTCAGTGCTGCCGTGCCGGCTGCTGCGGAAGGGGATCCTTTGCATTCTCCATGCACTCCGGCGTCGGCCAGCCCTTGATCCGCTGCTCTGCCGCATAGCGCTGATATTCCGCGTCATTGCAGTCCGGCACCCGTCCGGGGATGAGATATTTGTCGGTGACGGGCATCGGTCCCTGGCGAGGATCCAGCATCATGATCGGGCCAGAAGGGAGGGCGGGCGCACTTGAAGGAGCCGCCGCTGCTAGAAGTAGGAACAGGAGCTGGGTCATGGGGAAGCCTTTCCGCTCAAGGCAAGCGATTGTGCGCCTCCGCGATGGGTGTTGCAACAGCGGCGAACGGCGAGCCTAGTGTTTCCGAAGCGGGCCGGTGAGCGCGCGAATGACTCCGCGCACTGCTTTCACTTCTCGCGACGACCAGCCGGTCTTAGTAAAGATGGTTCGAAGGGTGTTCTTGGTCGCCTGGGTTCTAGAGGGCGGGTGGAAATAACCCTTCGTCTCCAGCTCTTCGTTAAGGTGGCCGATAAGACCTTCGAGTTCACCGTGCTCAGCAGGTGCCTCGAGTGGCTTCGCTGGCGGGATCGCTAGATCCGCGCCCTTGGACCACTCGTAAGCTAGCAGGATCACGGCCTGGGCCAGGTTCAAAGAGGCGAACTTCGGGTTGATCGGAACAGTGACTATGGCATTGGCAAGCGCCACTTCCTCCGTCTCGAGCCCCGAACGCTCCGCTCCGAAGAGGATCGCCGTCCGAGTGGGTGACGCGTGAATCTGTTTCGCC
>DASQYQ010000035.1:0-4930 GCA_035639115.1 Sphingomicrobium sp.
CCTCAGCGAGAATGACCGCGCCAGCGTTCATTCTGTCCCTCTGGGTCACTGATCGGGATAGGGGGACGTCTCGCGACGCCACCCCTCCCACACCACCGGGCATACGGGTCCGTACCACGGCGGTTCGACCGAGTTAGGCTTGGGCGGGCGCATAGATTCGGGGAAGACCGAGCGAGTCGAAATAGCTGTTGCGCAGCGCCTGTTGGACCGACGGGTGTCCTGACATACGCCAGATGCCCGTGGGCGAGCCGGCCGCCACCGCCGCATTGAACTTCGATATGCCGCGATGGCATAGTTCTTTGAAGCGGTTTTGCCCGGTTCGCCACTGCCGCCAAAGATACAAACGCAATCTTCGACGGATCCACGCTTCGAGGTTCGTGAGGACTCGCGGAGTCTGGCAGAAGCCGAAGTAGCCGCGCCATCCCACGATGTATGGCTTCAGCTCTTTGATCAACTGTTGCAGACTGAACCCCCGTGTCCGGCTTGTCATGTCTCGGATCCGCCCCTTGAATTTGTCGAGGGCCTTTGGCGCGATGCGCCGCTCGCTCCCGTCATTCGAGATGCTGAACCCAAGAAACTTGCGCTCTTCCGGTCGCGCCACCGCGCTCTTCGCCTCGTTGACCTTGAGCCGCAGCTTGTTGGTCAAGAACCGGCTCACCGAGGCCATGACCCGTTCGCCGGCACGACGGCTGCGAACATAGATGTTGCAGTCGTCGGCGTACCTGCAAAAGCGGTGACCGCGTCGCGCCAGTTCTTTGTCGAGGTCATCAAGCACGAGATTGCTTAGGATGGGCGAAAGCGGGCCGCCCTGCGGCGTCCCCTCGTCCACCGGACTGACCAAACCGTCTTCCATCACCCCGGCGTTGAGGAACGCCCGGATGAGTTTGAGCACACGCTTATCGGACACTCGCGCGGCGACGCGCGCCATCAGGCTGTCGTGATTGACTCGGTCGAAGAACTTTTCGAGATCGAGATCGACCACGATGTTATAGCCGTCGGCGATGTAACGTTGCGCCTGAGCCACTGCCTGATGGGCGGAGCGCTCCGGTCGAAAGCCGTAACTGTGCTCGGAGAACGTCGGGTCCCACCGCTCTTGGAAAACTTGCAGCATAGCCTGCTGAATCAGCCTGTCGACGACGCAAGGCACGCCGAGCTTTCTGATCCCGCCATCCGGCTTCGGGATTTCGACCCGTTTGACCGGCTGCGGCTGATAGGTTCCCTCAAGCAATTGAGCCCGAATGTTTGGCCAGTGCTCACGCAGGTAATCCTTGGCGGCGTCGATAGTCATTCCATCGACGCCAGGACTGCCCTTGTTGCTTCGAACGCGCTTCCACGCTCTTTCGAGATTCACTCGATCACACACCTCCTCCATTAATTGTTCCGCCAAGGCCGGACTTTCGGGTGCTGGCTTCGCCATCAACGGTTCGGCATCCTCGGCCCCGGCGTCCAGGGCTTCACCCCGACCCTCCGTCACCAAGGTCTGAGACAATTGCTCGCCCAGAGTTTTCTGCCGCGTTCCGTTCATGAGTCCTCAGTCCTAATCGCCACTCTCGATCGTTCGGGCCTTCGGCCCTCGTTCCCGGCACGGCCTATCCGTTTCTCCGCCTTTCGGCTTTGGAGTGCCTCATTAGCCTTGCCGACTGCTTGGCCTAGTATGCCCTCTGCTGACTTCTGCATCCGCGGTCAGGACGCCTTGCGACGCCCTCAGTTCCAAAATTGGAACACGGAGCAGACCTCCCGGGGTAAGTTCAGTCGCCTTCCGTGCGCAGTTGCCGAATCTACGCTTTGCGTCCTTGATGAATATGGACTTCGCGACTAGTCGCCCGCTCGTCCAACGCTCGCGCCTCATATCCGGTTCTTGTCCATCAACTCGCACATTTGCTCCGCGCTTCCTTCAGACCCCGCCTTGCGGCGATAGCCCTTGCGCATCGCTAACCCTTCACCTCCATCAGGTTGGGTAGAGGACTTTCACCTCCAAGCTACCGAACATGCCCGGCACACGACTAAACCGCTCGCGCGGTAGGGGTGGCCGGCGGCGAGAACTGGAAAGGCTGGGCTGAGGCGAAGACGAGAGCCTGTCTCAAAATCGTGGGGTTCAACCCCATGCGAGACAGGAGCTTTCTATGTCCAAGAAGCCCATCAGCCCGCTGCGTCAACGCTTGATCGACGACATGACGGCGCGCCGGTTCAGCGAAGACACCAAGAGGGACTACGTTCGCAATGTGAGGAAGTTCGCAGCCTTCCTCGACCGGTCGCCGAATACGGCGACGAGCGAGGATCTTCGGCGGTTTCAACTGCATCTGGCGCAGCAGCAAGTCAGCCCCTCGACGATCAACGCCGCCATCGCCGCGCTGCGGTTTTTTTTCACCGTGACGCTCGAAAAGCCCGATCTCGTTCGCCCTCTGCGGATCGTGACCGAGCCGCGCAAGGCGCCGGTCGTCCTGAGCCAGGAGGAGGTGGCCCATCTCCTCCAGGCCGCGCCGAGCCTCAAGTACAAGGCCGCGCTCAGCGTCGCCTACGGTGCAGGCCTCCGGGTGTCCGAAGTCGCGAACCTGAAGGTGTCCGACATCGACAGTGGGCGCATGATGCTCAGGGTCGAGCAGGGCAAGGGACAGCGGGATCGCGATGTGATGCTGTCGCCCCAACTGCTCCAGCTCCTGCGCGAATGGTGGAAGGCGGCGCGGCCGCAGGTCTGGCTCTTTCCCGGCCAGAACCCGATCAATCCGGTGACCGCGCGGCAGCTCAACCGCGCCGTCACCGCCGCCAGAGACCTGGCTGGAATCTCCAAGCGTGTTTCTCCCCATACGCTGCGGCACAGCTTTGCGACCCACCTGCTCGAACAGGGCGTCGATATTCGCGTGATCCAGGTGTTGTTGGGACACGCGAAGTTGGAAACGACCGCGCTCTACACCCGCGTCGCCGTTAGCACGGTCCGCGACATCAAGAGCCCGCTGGACCGGCTGGGCGTCACCCTGACGAAGAAAGCGCCGCCCGGCTGACCACGGCCGCGTGGCGCGGTCCCCTCTCGAGGTCGCCGACGTCTTTCGCGCCTACGGGGCGGCGTGGCGGAAGGCCAACGCCGGTCACGTGAGCCTCGCCCAGTTGAAGGTCATGTCGGCGATCGAGACCTGTCGCACCGCCGCGCTCGGCGGTCACGTCGAGCGCTGCGAGGACTGCGCGCACGAGTTGATCTCCTACAACTCCTGCCGGAATCGGCATTGCCCAAAGTGTCAGGCCGCCGCGGCGCGGCAATGGCTGGAAGACCGCGAGGCGGAGCTGCTGCCGGTTCCCTACTACCACGTCGTCTTCACCCTGCCGGCCAAGATCGGCGCGATGGCGTTCCAGAACAAGGCCGCCATCTACGACCTCCTGTTCAGGACCGCGGCCGAGACGCTCACCACCATCGCCGCCGACCCGAAGCATCTGGGCGCGCGCATCGGCCTCACCGCCGTGCTGCACACCTGGGGCTCGGCGCTGACCCATCATCCGCACGTCCACGTCATCGTTCCCGGCGGCGGCCTGTCGCCGGACGGTGCTCGCTGGATCGCCTGCAAACCCGGCTTCTTCCTGCCCGTGCGGGTGCTGTCGCGCCTGTTCCGCCGGCTCTTCCTCGACGGGCTCGCGGCCCTCCATGCGGCCGGACGCCTCGCCTTCCTCGGCGACCTCGCGCCCCTCGGCCAGAAGAGCGCCTTCGACGCCGCACTCGCGCCGCTGCGCCGCTCCAAATGGGTGGTCTATGCCAAAAGGCCGTTCGCCGGGCCGCAAGCCGTCCTCGCCTATCTCGCCCGCTACACCCACCGCGTCGCCATCTCGAATTCGCGTCTCATCGCGCTCGACGACAAGGGCGTCACCTTCAAGTGGAAGGACTATCGGGTCGAAGGCCGCGACCGCTTCAAGACCATGACGCTCGCGGCCCACGAGTTCATCCGCCGCTTTCTCCTGCACGTGCTGCCGAGCGGCTTTCACCGCATCCGCCACTACGGCCTGTTCGCCAGCGCGCTTCGAGCCGACAACATCGAGCGCGCCCGACGTTTGCTCGCAGCGGCGGAGGCCGCTCCCCAGCGTCCGCACGCCGAGGCCGACAGTCAGGCCGACGACGTTGCGACTGCGCGCCGCTGCCCGTGTTGCGGCGGCCGCATGATCATCGTCGAAACGTTCGCAGGACCGCGCCCTGCGCGTCCGCCTTCGCCAGGCCGGATCAGGATCGACAGCTCATGACCGTCGCCCCACATCCCGCCTCGCACCGTCGATCGCTTTCGCCTCCGGCCCCGCGCCGGAACACGAACGCGATGCCCGCGCGAGCTCGCCAGTCCTCCTGCGACCGAAGCGAACGCCTCGATCCTTTGCATCGTCGCCATCGAAAACAGCCAACGCCGCCGGTTCCAACGAAGACACCAAGCGCCCCCGGCCGCCGACCCCTCGCTCGCCAGCCGTCCGCGATCCTCAAATCCCCATAGGCGCGCTCGCCAAACGGTCCTCCTCCCTCCCCACGGTTTCCTCCTTGGGAGGCTTTCGAGCGCCGGCCCCGGGCCCAGTCCCACCGTCGCAAAGGGCCGGCGCCCGAAACCCTTCACCTGAGCGGACGATCTCGGTCTCCATCGGCGAACCGTCGGCCCTTCGCCTCGCGGCAGCACAGCGTGGTCGTTTATGTCTGCGTCGGAGTGATTGTTATGCGATGGACTTCCATCTTTTGACCGATGCCCTTCAGGTTCTCATAGTTATGCGATACCGAGCGTGATTTGATGATGTCATCGACGCCCGGCACCTCCATCACCGTTGCGCTGATGCAAACTTCGTTGACGTCGGCAAGAGCTTGCACGCGCGCGGCGATATTCACGTCATGTCCGAAGTAGTCGATCCGGTCGTTGAGCGTCACCGCAATCGCCCGGCCTTTGTGGATGCCGACCTTGAGCCCCAGCGGTCTTGAAGC
>DASQYQ010000036.1:0-9582 GCA_035639115.1 Sphingomicrobium sp.
ACCTGCCCGACGAGGTCTACGGCTGGTCGCCGCAGCGCTCGAAATATCTGGCCTACGCCTGCCTCGATGCGCTCCATGCGATCCTTCCCGAACTCAAGAAGGCCAAGGCGCAGAGCGATTCCGCAAAGCGCGTGAAAGAGCCCGCCTGATGCCGACGCTCGTGCTGCTGCGGCACGGGCAGTCGCAGTGGAATCTCGAGAACCGCTTCACCGGCTGGTGGGACGTCGATCTGTCCCCCGCGGGAGTCGAGGAAGCTCGAGCGGCCGGCCGGCTGCTTCGCGGGAGCGGCTTCGACTTCGATTGCTGCTTCACCAGCGTACTGACTCGCGCGATCCGGACGCTGGACCTGGTGCTCGACGAAATGGATCGCCTGTGGCTTCCGGTCACCAAGGACTGGCGCCTCAACGAGCGCCACTACGGCGGGCTGACCGGACTCAACAAGCAGGAGATGATCGACAAGGTCGGCGCCGAGCAGGTCAAGATCTGGCGGCGCTCCTACGACGTACCGCCGCCGCCGCTACCCGACGACAGCCCCTATAATGTGCGCGGCGACCGCCGTTATTCGGGCGTCGACGTACCGAGCACCGAGAGCCTGAAGGACACGATCGCCCGAGCGGTTCCTTATTACGAGGCCGAGATCGCTCCGGCATTGGCCGCGGGCAAGCGGATTTTGGTGTCTGCCCACGGCAATTCGCTGCGCGGGATCATCAAATATCTGTCGAACATCAGCGACGACGAGATCGTCGGGCTCGAGATTCCGACCGGCAAGCCGATCGTTTACGAGCTTTCGGGCAACCTGTCGGTGGAGAGCCGCTTCTACCTTGGAGAGGGGGCTTAGGCCGCAGCCTTGCGGCGGTACATTTCCTCGTCGGCGCGAGCGAGCGCCGCTTCCGGCGTGTCGTCGGCGTGGACTGCAGAAGCGCCGATGGCGACGCTCAGCGGCAGCGAATGCCCGCAATGCGTGAACTCGCAGGCGGCGATTGCATCGATGAGTCGGTGCGCCGCGTCCCGTGCCGAATCTTCGTCCGAATGGCCGAGAAGGATAGCGAATTCGTCTCCGCCGATCCGGGCGACGAGGTCGCTCTTGCGAACGCCGCCGACAAGCAGCCGTGAGACCTGGATCAGCGCTTCGTCGCCGGCCTGGTGGCCGAAAGTGTCGTTGATCGCCTTCAGCCCGTCGAGATCGACGAACAGCACTGCCCCCTGCTCGTCGTAGCGCTCCATGCGGTCGATCAGCCGTTCCAGCGCACGGACGAAGCCGCGGCGATTCGGAAGTCCGACGAGACTGTCCTCGTGCGCGAGCATGTCGAGTTGCTCGACGCGTTCCTGAAGCTGCGCGACCTTGCCGCGCAAAGCGCTGATTTCCGCGATTAACTGGTCGACGTCGGTGACGTCGGTTAGTTGATCAGACATTGCCCCCGAGACCTTCGTCTTGTCTGCCGTGCCCGTCATAGCGCGATTCCAAAGCCTTGAAAATGCAGGAACTTGGCCACCGCCACTCCGACGCATGAGTCGCCGTGGCGAAGCGGTCATTGCCTAGCCCGAATCGGCACCCTAAACGAGCCGGCTCATCCAACTGGTTCAAGGCGGGACAATGGCTGAGCCGCTGGTCGGCATCATCATGGGCAGCAGCTCCGACTGGGAGACGATGCGTCACGCCGCCGACACGCTCGAGCAACTCGGTGTTCCGCACGAGACCAAAGTCGTTTCGGCGCACCGAACCCCGAAGCGCCTTTACGATTATGCCCAGTCGGCGGGCGATCGCGGGCTGAAGGTCGTGATTGCCGGTGCAGGCGGCGCTGCGCACCTTCCGGGCATGACCGCTTCGATGACGAGGCTCCCAGTGCTCGGGGTTCCGATCGAGAGCCAGGCATTGAAGGGAATGGATAGTCTCCTGTCGATCGTCCAGATGCCGGCCGGCGTGCCGGTTGGGACGCTCGCGATCGGCAAGTCCGGCGCAATCAATGCCGCGCTGCTTGCGGCGGCCATGCTTGCGACGAGTGATTTGGATCTCGCCGCCCGACTCGAAGCCTGGCGCGACAGGCAGACTGGATCGGTGGCTGAAGCGCCCGAATGACCATTCCGCCGGGTAGCGTGATCGGGATCGTCGGTGGCGGCCAGCTCGGCCGGATGCTTGCGATCGCTGCTGCGCAGCTCGGATACGAGTGCCGAATCTTCGACCCCAACGAGCGTCCGTGCGCGGCCGACGTCGCTGCCGGCTTCACTCGTGCGGCCTTCGGCGACTTCGAAGCATTGCGTGCATTCGGAGAAGAGGTCGATGTTGCGACCTACGAATTCGAGAACCTGCCGGTTCAGCCGCTGAAGGCGCTAGGCAAGAAGCTGAGGCCGGGAACGCGCTCGCTCGCCGTTGCGCAGGATCGCGCAGTCGAGAAGCAATTCATCGAAGACTGCGGCGCCGAGGTTGCTTCCTGGCGGACCGTCGACTCCCTGGACGATGTGCGCGGCGCGGTTCGCGAGCTTGGCCTCCCGATCGTGCTCAAGACACGGCGCTACGGCTATGACGGCAAGGGCCAGGCTTGGATCCGCTCGGAGGAAGAAGCCGAGGGCGCCTGGGCGGCGATCGGCGAGAGCCCGGCGATCGCAGAGGCCGCGATCGACTTCTCGGCTGAATTTTCGGTGATCGTCGCGCGCTGGGCCGATGGTCGCCACGCTTTCTGGGATTCGCCGCGAAACGAGCATGGCGAAGGGATTCTTCGCCGCTCGACCGTGCCAGCCGGCAACGTCATCGCTGCGCAGGTGCGCGAAGCACGAGCGGCGGCGATCAGGATTGCAGAGGCCCTCGACCATATCGGAGTGCTCACCGTCGAGTTCTTCGCGAGCGGCGACGGCCCGCTCGTCAACGAGATCGCGCCGCGCGTTCACAACAGCGGCCATTGGACGATCGAGGGCGCAGTCACGTCCCAGTTCGAGCAGCATATACGCGCGATCTGCAACCTGCCGCCGGGCCCGACCGATCTTTCCGGAGTCGGCGCCGTCATGGACAATCTCATTGGCGACGATGTGAACCGCTGGCCCGAGCTCGTCGCCGAGCTCGGGCTCCACGTCCATATCTACGGCAAGGGCGAAGCTCGCCCCGGCCGCAAGATGGGGCATGTGACGAAGGTGGCCCGCTAACTACTGCGCCGGCACGACTTCGACGGGAATGCCGAGCGCATCGAGCTGTGGCTTCACCTTCGAAGCGTCGCCGATCACGACCCAGGTCAGCTTCGCCGGATCGATCGCTGCCTTGGCCGCGGCGTCGAGCTGCGGTCCGGTCATCGCTCGGTAGCGGCTGGCGAGCGTCTCGTAATAATTGTCGGGCCGGTGATAGAGCACGTTGCTTTCCATCCCGCCCATCACCGCCGACGCCGTTTCGAAGTCGCCCGGAAGCTCGCGAATGGCGCCGTCGATCGTCCGGCTGAGCTCCTCCGGAGTGACTCCTTTGGTAGTCAGGAACGCGGTCATGTCGTCGCGCATCGCGGCAATCGAGGGGCCGGTCTGGTTTGTCTGCACCGGCGCGTAGATGAGGAACGGGATTTCGTGCTGCGGACGGCTGACGAAGCTCGCGACTCCGTACGACCAGTGCCGCGTTTCTCTGAGGTCGGTGTTGAGCCGCGACAGGAAGGAGCCGCCGAGGACGTCGTTCGCTTCCAGCAGCGGGGTGATCTCCTCCGTTCCCCGAACTGGAAGGATCTGGCCGCCGAAGATCAGTGACTGCGGCGTGTTCGGGCGGTCGATCAGCATGATCCGGCCGGTTTGCGGCGCGGTCGGCACCGAAAAATCCTTGACTGGCTTGGGGCCGGTAGAGCGCCAATCGCCGAAGCTTCTTTCGAGCAACGGCATGACCTCCGCCAGCGTGGTGTCCCCGACGACATAGATGGTCGCGTCGTCGGGACGGAGCCACGCATCGTGGAAGGCCGTCAGGTCCGCCGGCGTAAGCTTGGCCACCGCCGCCGGATCGCCGCTTCCGCTGAACGGCACGCCATAGGGATGGGCCTTCCCGTAAAGGATCGGTGGAAGCGTCCGAAGCGCAAGTCCGACGGGCTGCTTCGCCTCCTCCGCGATCGATGCCAGTTGCTGCTGGCGGACTCGGTCGACTTCGGCCGGTGCGAACGCCGGGTGGCGCACGATGTCGGACATCAGGTCGAGCGAAGGCGCGAGGTTCGCCTTGAGCGCCGACAGATAGACACCCGAGTGATCCATGCTCGGGGAAGCGGAGATGGATGCCCCGAGATTCTCCTTGGCCTCCGCGATCTGGACCGAATTATATTTGTCGGTGCCCTCGTCGAGCATGCCGAGCATGAATGCCTGCGTTCCAAGCGCATTCTTGGGATCGGCCGCATTGCCGGCGTCGAAATCTACCGCCACTCGAACCACCGGAACGCTCGAGCGCTGCGCGAACAGCACCGGTATTCCATTGGACAGGCTAGCGTGCTGGACAGCCGGGAACTTGAGGTCGGCGATCTGGCCGACGGGCGGCATCTCAGAACGATCGAGGCCGTCGCTCGCCCTCGCCGCCGGCACCTTCGGAGCAGTCGTCACCTTCGCGCCCGCGCCGCCGCCGGCGGTGTCGTTAGCGAGCTTTGATTCCTGGTAGGGGTCCCGCTTGCCCGGCGCGAGCATGAACGAGAACACCGGCCGCGAGAGCCATTTCTTCGCCGCTGCCTGGACCTCAGCCGGCGTCAGCGCGGCCTCTTCCTCGAGCTCCTTCTTGTAGAAGCCGGGGTCGTTGGCGAACACCGCTCCGCGCGCCAGAGTGACCGCCTTGCCGTCGAAACCGCCGACCGACTCCAAGCCTTTGATCGTCGAAGCGACATCGAGCGTCTTCGCCTGCTTGAGCTCGTCCGCGGTCGGACCGTTCTTGATGAAGTCCGCGAGGATCGAGTCGACCTGTTTGCCGACCAGCGCCGGATCGACTCCCGGCTTTACCGTCGCTTGGACGGTGAATTCGCCTACCCGCTCGTGCGGGTCGACATAAGCGGAGACGCTGACCGCGGTCTTCTTGTTGCGCACCAGTTCATTGTCGAGGCGCGAGCTGGCGAGGCCGCCGAGCACGCTTGCGGCCATCTCCAGTGCGGGCTCGTCCTTGCCGGTCACGCCGGGGACCGCCCACATCCGGTAGATCGTAGTGTTCGCGACCTCGTCGTGGAAGACTTTGTGAACCGGCGCCTTGAGCGTCGGCACCGGCGCTGCGGCGGGGGTCGACTTCGGTCCGGCCGGGATTCCCCCGAAATACTTCTCCATCAGGCCTTTTGCTTCGGGAACGGTAACGTCGCCGGCAAGCACGACCACGGCATTGTTCGGGCCATAGTGGGTCCTGAACCAATCCTTCACCACCGCCAGGCTGGCCTGGTCGAGGTCGCTCATCGAGCCGATCACGGTGTGATGATAGGCGTTGCCGGCTGGGTAGAGCGTCTGCTGGATCGCATATTGAAGCAGACCGCCGGGCTGGTTGTCGTCGCCCCGCTTCTCGTTCTGGACGACGCCACGCTGGATATCGAGCTTCTGCTGGGTCACCGCCGGAAGCAGATATCCCATGCGATCGCTCTCGAGGAACAGAGTCCGCTCGAGCGCGGCCTTCGGAACCGTCTCGAAATAATTGGTGCGGTCGTAGTTGGTGGTGCCATTGAGATCGGTCGCTCCGATCGACTGCATCGGCCCGAACCAGCTGGTGTCGCTGTGCTGCGAGCCGCCGAACATCAAATGCTCGAACAGGTGCGCGAAGCCGGTGCGCCCTGCGGGCTCATCCTTAGAGCCGACGTGGAACCAGACCGAATATGCGACGACCGGCGCCTTGTGATCCTCATGGACGACGACCCTGAGGCCGTTTTTCAGAGTGAAGGTCGAATATGGGATCGACACGTCCTTCACGAGCTGTGAGACGGGCACTCCCTGCGGCAGGTCTGCTGCAGCGGCGGGGGTAAAGATCGTTGCCGCGGCGAGCAGCGCGAAAGTGCTGAGGTTACGCATCAGCTTGATATCTCCAGCTAATATAATCCGGCTGGACCGGCAGCTTAACGGCGCTTGGGCGGCAGGCAACTGCGATCGGCTGACGGGCGGCAAATTTCGACGAACCACCGCTTGTTACTGCTGCTTGCGCCGAATAGCCTCGGCGGATGCCTGTTCGACCGCTCCTCATCGCCGCCGCTTCACTGATCGCAGCTCCGGCAATTGCCGAGCCATCGTCCGACACTGCGTTCCTTGATTTTCCTTATGTCGATTCCATCAGCTCGGCGAAGCTACCCGCCTTTGCCTGGCTGAGCCGACAGTCGGACAAGTCGACGATCTTCTTCGCTCGAGCGCCCGAATTCAGGCGCGTCGAGCTCGCATCGCGGACCGACGACGGCGGTCAGCCGATAACCGGCATCGAGCTTTCGCCGGACGGATCGCGCATCGCCTATCTGACCGGCGTTCCGCGGCCAGGCGAGCCTTTCAATCCGGGGAGCATGGTCCCGGCTCCTGCAGTCAAGCTGTGGCTCATGTCGACGACACCCGGGGCGAAGGCGATCGACCTCGGCGATTCGTCGGAGCCGAGCTTCTCGCCCGACGGTCGCAAACTGTTGATCAAGCGCGACGGCGATCTCTACGCTGTCGATCTTCATGCGCCGAGCGCCAAGCCCAAGCTGTTCGCGAAGGGCGGCGGCGATTGGTCACAATTGCTGTGGGCAAAGAATGGCGACCTCATCTTCGTGGACGACCGCCGCGGCTATTCCTTCCTCGGGCGCTTCCATCCCGGCGCCGATCATGTCGACTGGCTGGAAACCGGAGTCGATCGGCTTGCCGTTCCTGTACTCAGCCCGAGCGGCGATTCGGTCGCGGTGCTCCGCCTTCCGGGCCGAAAGCACAGCGTCACTCCCGACCAGACCGAAGCGGAGCCCTTCTCGATCGATCTCGTCGACCTCGCAAGCGGAGCGGTCCGCACGATCTGGAGCTCGCGCGGACCGGCGATCACGCTTGGTGACGATGATCCCGAGGGCGCGCTCCGCTGGACGTCGAACGACCAGCTCGTCTTCTATTCGGAAGATGACGGCTGGGGCCGGCTTTACGCCCTGAATCGCAGCGGCGGCACAGCGCGCGCAATCACGCCGCCGAACTGCGAAGTCGCCGAAAGCGAAAAGAGCGACGCCGGCCTGTTTGTCGTCCACAATTGCGCGAACCTCGATGCGCGCCAGATCTCGCTGTTCGATCCCGCGACCGGCGCGGTGCGCGCCTTGCCGCAATCCGATCCAGTGCTCGCCGACGCGCGCGCAGCGGGCGACTATGCCGCCATCGTCGCCGCCAATCCGAACCAGGCGCCGCTCGTTAGAATCATCGACCTCAAGACCGGTCGGCCGAAGCTCAACGAGACCTATGCGGACTATGGCTACAAGTCGCCGCTGACCGGGTCGACGCCGCTCGAAGTGCATCTGACCTCGCTCGACCAACTCCCCTTCACCGGCCAGCTTTTCAGGCCTTCAGGCCCAGGTCCGCACCCTGCGCTGATCTACGTCCATGGCGGTCCGCAGCGGCAGATGTTCCCGTCATTCCACTACATGGGATATTATTCGAGCGACTATGCCGTGAACCGCCGCCTTGCCGAGCAGGGTTATGAGGTCCTCGCGATCAATTACCGCTCGGGCATCGGCTACGGACGCAACTTCCGCGATTCGCCGGGCCGCGCATGGCGAAGCGCAAGCGAATATCAGGACGTGCTCGCCGCGGGACGCTGGCTCGCTTCACAGCAGGGCGTGAATCCGAACCAGATCGGAATCTGGGGCGGGTCTTATGGAGGCCTGCTCACCGGCCAGGCGCTCGCGCGCAATTCGGATCTGTTCAAGGCCGGGGTCGGGATCCACGGAGTTTACGACTGGAGTTGGCCTTCACCGGTCAAGGGGCACCTCAGCCCAAGCACCTATTTCGGGGTCGACGAGAAAGACCGCGACCAGGCGCGCGCTTCGTCGCCGATGGGTCACCTCGATAGCTGGCGGTCGCCGGTGCTGCTGATCCACGGCGACCAGGACATGAACGTCGACGTGGTCGAAACTGTGGACCTGGCGCAGCGCCTTCGCGAGCGCGGAGTCGAGGTGCGAACTTTGATCTTCCCCGGCGAAGCGCACGATTTCATCCGCCACGCCGAGTGGGTGAAGGTATGGCGCGCGCTGGATCCCTATTTTCTGGAGAAGCTTCCGCCGGTGCGGTAGACCTTACTCGAACTCCACGATCACCTGGTCAACCGCGAGGCTGTCTCCTGCCTTGGCGGGCGTCGCCTTGACCGTCGCCGCCTTGGGTGCGCGGAGGATGTTTTCCATCTTCATCGCTTCCATGACGGCGACCGGCTGGCCGGGCTCGACCTTGTCGCCGACAGCGACGTCGAGCTTCGTCAGCAGCCCCGGCATCGGCGCGAGGAGGAGCCGCGACAGGTCGGGCGCGGGCTTCTCGATCATATATTTCGAAAGGTCGGCGACGTGCGGATTGAGCACCTGCACCTTGTGGCTCGCGCCGCGGGTCTGAAGCTCCCAGTCACGGCCGACCCGGCGGACCTGGACGATTCGCCTTCGCCCATCGATCACGACGGTCAAAAGCCGCTGTCCCGGCGTCCAGCGTCCGACGATGTCGACCAGAGCGCCGTCGTCAGTGACTGCCAGAGTGCCGCCCTTGTACGGCTTGATCCGAACCCGATGCGTCGGACCTCCGTCCACCTTCACGATCCGTTCGCACGGAAAGTAAGGTCGCTCACCGAGTTGGTCGCTGATCTCCGCTGCCCGCTCGTCCATCGTCACTGCGACCATCCCGGCGATTGCGGTAAGGTCCTCGACCAGTTGCGCGTCCGCGGGCGCTCCCTCGAACCCGTCGGGATATTCGTCGGCGATGAACCCGGTGGTGATGTCGCCGGAGCGAAAACGGGGGTGCTGCATCAGCGCGGAGAGGAAATCGACATTGTCGCTGATTCCGTCGAGCACGAACTGGTCGAGCGCGTCCACTTGAGCATCGATGGCCTCGAGCCGCGTCGGCGCCCAGGTGACCAGCTTGGCGATCATCGGGTCGTAAAACATGCTGACCTCGCCGCCGTCGGCGACTCCGTCGTCGACGCGGACGACCCGGTCGTCATCACGCACCTCGGTTGAAGGCCAGTAGCGGATGAGCCGACCGGTGCTCGGCAGGAAGTGCCGGTACGGGTCCTCGGCGTAGACGCGCGTCTCCACGGCCCAGCCGTTGATCCCGATGTCGTCCTGAGTGAGCTTCAGCTTCTCGCCCGCGGCAACGCGAATCATCTGCTCGACGAGATCGAGGCCGGTGATCTCCTCCGTGACCGGATGCTCGACCTGAAGCCGCGTGTTCATCTCGAGGAAGTAGAAGCTCTTGCCGCTTGGGTCGGCTCCGTTGACGATCAGCTCGACCGTGCCTGCGGAATAATATCCGACCGCCCGGGCCAGCGCGACAGCCTGCTCGCCCATCCCCTTGCGCATCTCGGGCGAGACGAACGGCGACGGCGCTTCCTCGACCACCTTCTGGTTGCGGCGCTGGATCGAGCATTCGCGCTCGTTCAAATAAAGGATATTGCCATGCTGGTCGCCGAGCAGCTGGATCTCGATGTGGCGCGGC
>DASQYQ010000037.1:0-8684 GCA_035639115.1 Sphingomicrobium sp.
CGTCGACCGGGTCAGGGGATTGATGACCACCTGAAGCATCGCCATTCCAAGCCCGATGACGAACAGGCCCGCGACAACGGCGAGGTAGTAGGCCGAACTGGCTATGAGCAGGCAGCCAAGCACATTGAGGCCGAGAGCGCCCAGCAACGTTACGCTTTGACCGCGCCTTTCCAGCAGGAATCCCGCGGGTATGGAAATAACACCGTACGCAAGAAAGAATGAGAATGGAAGCAATCCCGCCAAAGCATAGTTGAGACTATAATATTTGATGATGATTGGTATTAGTGGACCAATAATATTGGTCACGAAAGAAATCAGAAAGAAGACCGCCATGATATAGAGAATGATCTTGTAATTCTTACGGTTCATACAATCATTTCTCTCGCAGGGCGCTTCGCCAAATGAACGATGCGATGAAGACCACCATGTATCGTGAGGCTGCCGAGGCCCCCGATTGCGTTGCAAATCAGTTGGAGCGCAACGCCGCGACGCTTGCAAGTCTCGCCGAGCGCCTGCGAAGCCACCAGCCCGCCGCAGTCGTGACGATCGCCCGCGGAAGCTCCGCTCACGCCGCGACCTACGCGCGCTACCTGGTGGAGACCCGGCTGGGCATTTTGTCGTCCCCGCTCTCGCCCTCGATCTTCTCGGTGTTCAAGGCGCCGCTCTCGCTCAAGAACATGCTCTGTCTGACGATTTCGCAGTCAGGCCGAAGCCCCGACCTGCTTGCAGCTGCAAGTGCCGCCCGAGATTCGGGAGCGATCGTGGTCGCCCTCGTCAACGATCCGGATTCGCCGCTGGCCGAGATCGCCTCGGTCGTGGTGCCGCAGGGCGCCGGCTCCGAGAAGAGCGCGGCGGCGACCAAGAGCTTCATCGCTTCGCTTTCGGCGATTGCTCAGATGGTGGCCCTTTGGTCGGGCGATGAAGCGATTCAGGCGGCGATGCCGCAGCTTCCTTCCGCCTTGGCGCAGGCGTGGCGGGAGGATTGGTCAGAGTGCCGCGACCTGCTCGAGACCGCCGATCATCTCTACACCGTGGGACGCGGGCTGCATTTGTCGGTTGCTCAGGAAGCCGCGCACAAGCTCAAGGAGACCTGCATGATCCACGCCGAGGCTTATAGCAGCGCCGAAGTGTTGCACGGGCCGAACGAGCTTGCAGGCGAGGGCTTCCCGGTGCTTCTCTTCCGCTCAGAGGATGAAGGCGATGCGAGCGTCCGGGAAGCAGCGCGCAAACTCGCCGCCCAGGGCGCGTCCGTGATGATGGCGGGCGGAGGCGAACCCGGCACCTTGCCGGTGCCCAAGGCGCCCCACCCGGCGCTCGCCCCTTTGCTTCAGGTCCAGGCCTTCTACCGCCTCGCCAATGCGCTCGCTTGCCAGCGCGGACACAATCCCGACCAGCCGCGGCACGTCCAAAAAGTGACTCATACCCTCTGATGATCACCGAGCTCGTCGCGGCCGACATTGGCGGGACCCATGCCCGTTTCGCGCTTGCGAAAGTCGAGGATCGTCGAGTCCTTGATCTGGGCGAAGCGCTGACGCTCGACACGGCTGGTTACGCCGGCTTGCCCGAGGCATGGAAGGCTTTCGGTCGACATATGGGTCGGCCACTCCCGAGCGCTTCGGCCCTGGCCTTCGCTTTTCCGGTCGAGAATGACCTGCCTCGGCTGACCAACATGCCGTGGACGATCGATGCGGGCACCATCGCCCACGATCTGGGGGTCGAGCGGCATGTCGTCCTCAACGATTTCGCGGCGATCGGACACGCCGTCGCGACTCTTGGACCGGCGGATTTCCTCCACATTGCCGGACCGGACATCGCGCTTCCGACAAGCGGAGTGACCAGCATCGTCGGCCCCGGTACCGGCCTTGGCGTGGGCCTGGTGATTGGCCCGGATGGCCAAGTGATCGCAAGCGAAGGCGGGAATATGGATTTCTCCCCGCACGACGCGCTCGAAGATCGCCTGATGTCGGTGCTTCGAGCGCGCTACGGCCATGTTTCTTCCGAACGCGTCGTTTCCGGACCGGGCCTGCGGGAGATCTACGCAGTGATCAAATGCCAAGAGGCGCCCTATGCCGACGATCGCGCTCTATGGCGCGCGGCGCTCGAGAGCAAAGATCCTGTCGCTGTCGAAGCGCTCGAGCGCTTCTGCCTTTGCCTGGGCTCATTCGCAGGGAATGTCGCGCTTGCGCAGGGAGCAAGTGCGTTGGTCCTGGCGGGTGGCTTGGGGCTTCGACTTGCCGAATATCTGCCTTCCTCGGGCTTTGCCCAAAGGTTCGTTGCAAAGGGCGAGTACAGGGCGATCCTCGAGCAACTGCCGGTGAAGCTGATCGTCCATCCGGAACCCGGTCTATATGGGGCCGCGGCCGCCTTTGCCGCGCGGTTCGGCTGATGGGTCGGAGCCTATTTGCGGTCGATGCAATATTGCTTGCAGATCGTGTGCGCGACGTAGCCGGCGGCCGTTGCGAACGCCAAGCCCTGGGTATCGGGAACGCCGGTGTCGGCCTTGACGCCCTCGGTGATGATTCCGCCGTCCCACGGGCTCGCTTTCAGGATTTTCAGAGCTTGTGCGCGGCCCTCCTTGAGCGCCAGGTGATCCGCGACTTCCCATGATGTCGTGAAGGGCAGGCGATAGCTTCCGGGCAGGCCGTAGGGCTGGTCGGCGTAGCTGTAGGCGTAATGCTTCGAATGCAGCCAGGCATAGGTTCGGCGGAAGATCGGATCGTCCTCGGAAACGAAGCCGAGCGCAGGCAGCTTCATCAGCGAGCCGGGCGGAACGTCGACGAAGTCGCCGCCCTTCGAATCCACGAGGGCGGCGAAGATCGGCCCGCCCGCCCCCTCGGCGCCGTTCAGGACGCCGTAGCGGTAAATCGCGTCCTTCAGCCTGGCGGCTTCTTCACTCAACGAAGACTGATCCGGCCGATGCTCGAGCGCCGCGAGATGGGCGAGATCGCTCAGCGCCTTCCAGGTGAGGACGTTATCGTAGATCGAGAAAGGCTTGCGGACATATTCGTCCTGCGAATCCTGGAACGTGGCGTAAAGCCCCGTCGCCGGATCGCGCTCAGCACGGAGCCGCTTGAGCCAGCTGTCGACGACCCCGCGATGCCGCTCCAGAACGCTCAAGTCATGAGTCGTGTCGACATAGGAGGCGAGCGCGACGATCGGCGCCACGAGCTCGTCGAGCTCGAAGCCATCCTCAAGCACGACGCCGTCGATGAAGCGGCTGTGGATGCCGATGTCGCGCGCCTGGATTCCAAGCGCATAGTCGAGGATCTCTCGCGCCCTCGAAGGGTCGCTGTCCAGGATTGCAGGGAAGCTCCATAGAAGCGCGTCGCGATCCCAATAGGCCGCCGAGACATAGTAGCGGTTGCTTCGCGACGTCATGCCGGTGAACTGCTCGGTGTCGATCGATCGCCCCCAGGCATAATAAGTCGAGAACAAAAGGTTGCGGTTCATGATTCGGTCGAGGTCGGGATCGCCGGTGGAGCGGGTTCGCCGGTGAGCGTCGGCAGCCGCCTGGTCGATGATCCCATCGAGGCCGTAGCGATCGATCTTCTTGTTGAGCACGCGCATCGCGTAGGCGGCGCTATATTCCTCGAGGCCCGCGCCGATGATGAAGTGAACGTCGAGCGTCTGGCCGGGCGCAAGCTGAGCCTCGTGCCGGGCGGTGAGGCCGGGATTGTCCGTGCCCGCGTGAAGACTGCCCTCTGAGCCCACATAGGCGAAGCCCCAGGCCATTCGCGTGTCGTCGGTGTTATATTCGAATATCTCCATGTCGGTGTCGATCGGAGTGGGCGACATCGCTCGCTTGCCGCTGAGCGGCTCGGGCGAATAGGTGACCCGGTTGGTCCTCCCCCAGTCGACATGCATTCCCGGTGCGACCCGAAGCATTGTCTTGCGCAAATTGGTCACCTGGAAACGGATGATCGCAGCGCGGCTGTCGGGCGGTGCAACGTAGGTGAGGCGAACGCGAACGCCGTCGGCATCCATCGTTCCGGTTGGAATCCAGTAATCGCGAAGCGACCAATTGAGGTTCGAGAGCGGACGGCGAACGCCGGCAATCTCGATGAACGGCGCCATCAGAGGCCGGTCCGCGACCCCCGCGATTTCGAGGAGCCCGCGATAGCGCATCGAAATGACGTTGAAGTTCTGAAGAGCTCCATCGCCGGCGCGGATCGAGGGAAGCGCGATCCAGTCGTTGCCGGTCGGGATGACGTCATTGGCGGCAAGCTTGAGGTCGACCGAGCGCGCGCTTTCTTTGGGAGCATCGACGGCTGCGGACGAGACAGACGCCGACATCGCGAGAGACAATGCAGTCAGCAGATAAGCTATTTTGCTCACTGGACGGTCTCCCGGTCGAGCAGGTGGAGGACATATTCCCCGGGCCCATATCCAACCATGGGTTTCGCCCCGGTCGGATCGCCGATCCTGCCGGGGAAGAGCTTGCAGGGGACTGCGACGTACATTTCGGGAATGATGTTGTGGTCGCCCGCGGACTTGCCGACGATGCGCTGCAATATTGCATCCGCATCCCTCTTCCGGCCGAGGCGCCGGTACAGCTCGGCAAGCTCGAAGTCGACGAACAGGAACTCCTCCTGCTCGTACCAATATTCGAAGATCTTGGGATCGGTGTAGGTCCCTCGAACGCGCCGGTAGCCGCCCGAAGCGACCTTCAGCAGCTTCAGCCTCTCGACCGTGTCATCGATCACCTTCGGGTCCCTGACGACGCCGAAATTGATGATCGGGATGAGCGCTCCGTCCACGTCGTTCTTGATTCCCGGCTCGAGCGTGCCGTGCAGCTTTCCCCCGCGGATGAAGGCTTCGTCGAAGCCCTTTTGAAGTAGGGCAGAGGTCTCGAGCGCCTGCCTTCGCGCGGGCTCGTCGCCGGCGAGCCGAGCGATCTCGCCGAATTCACGGAGGCCGACGATCGCCATCGCCGTCGAGAAGGCGAAATGCTTCTTGTCCTTCTGGTGCTCCTCCCAGATCGACGTGTCGGCGGCCATGATGAGGCCGTCCCCATATTTCTCCATATTGGCCATGAGCGGCTTCACGATGAAGTCGCGGGCGCTCTCGTAGAGTTGGCCTCGATGCGTGGCGGCAGCGAGAAGCGCAGGGTCATGGTATCTGGCGAGATACTGGCCGAGAACCCAGAGCGCTTCTCCCCAGTCGTCGAACTCGATGTTGGTTGCGCCTTCCTGGGTGAAGAAGGGCTCTTCGGAACCGTCGCCCCAATAACGAACCACCGAGATCTGGTAGTCCGCATTGTTCACTTGGGAGCGCATCTTCCCTGTCGGCCGGGCATTGAAATAAGCGAGGATCGCTGCTCGGGCCTCGGCCCGGTGGCCCATCCTAAGCAGCGCCATCGTCGACCACGCCATGTCGCGGACCCACGGCGTCGAATAAACGTCGGGCAATGCGGCGACGATGAGTCCGTTGCCGTGGCGGTCGGGCCGGTTCGGCTCGCGGCTTTGGGCGATTCGAAGCATGGTTTCGCTTTGCCGCCAGAGGTGGCGCTCCTCATCGTTCCTGAAGCGGACATCGGGCTTCACCCGCCATTGCTCGAACTCGGCCAGCTCGCGCTTCGCCAGTTCGCTTGGCGCGAGGCCCGAGCGCCAGCGATTGAAATCGCGGATGGCGGGCTCTGCATCTTCGGGCTTTTCGAGAGCAATCAGCGCCCAGGCCTGGCTCGCCGCCAGCTTTTGGCCCTCTGCAGCCTTCCCGACCCCGCCCAAGGGGATCAGAAGCAGCGCTTCGCCGATCCCATCGAATTGCAACAGCTCGGCACCGGCTCTGTCCACGGCCCGTTGCGATCGAAGGGAGCGGTTCCATTCGACGCGCCAACGTGCCGCTTTCCTTGGCGGCGCTTCGAGGCTGATGACGAGGGCAGGCCGATCCAGCCCGAACGGCATGAAGAAGGTGCCGGTCGCACCACCGGCATGCAGTCGGATGACGTTCGAGTCATCGACATAGTCGGCCTTGCCGGCGCCTCCCGTCCAGGAGAGCTTCTTGATGAAGTTCGCAGTCTCGATTCCCTCAGTCAGGGGATTGTTCGGATCGGGACGAACGAAATTGTAGGGATGGGGATAGAAGCTGGTCGCCGCTCCGCTCTCGGGCGCGACGACCAGAAAGCCGAAGCCATTGCCGGTGACGAGATGAGTCGCCGCGGCCGGGACGCACAATGTCGTCCAGAGCCCGATCGCTGCGACGAAGCGCAAGGCAATTCTGATCAGCCGGCCCAGCATCAATCGGCCACCGAAGCGCTCCAGCGGGCGTCGGGCAGAGTCACGGACACGGTTTGGCTAATGTCGTCGGAGGCCTGGCCGAGCATCAGGCGATACTCGCCGGAGCGGATGTGCCAGCTGTTGCCGGCGGCCTCGTAGGTTGCGAGCAGCCGCGGATCGACGGTCACTTCGATGGTCTTGCTTTGGTTCGGTCTGAGGTCCGCTTTGGCGAATGCGCCGAGCCGCTTCGGCGCTTCCCATCCGACCTTCTTCCAATCGACGGGTGCAACATAGACCTGGGCGACGCTTTTGCCCTGCCGCTTGCCGACATTGCGGATTGCGAAGCTCACCCGGATGGATTTGCCGTCGGGCTCTGCAGCGAGCCCGGACAGAGCGAAATCGGTGTAGCTGAGCCCGTGGCCGAAGGCGAACAAAGGCCGGAAGCCCTTCAGGTCATACCATTTGTAGCCGATCGCTGCTCCCTCGTCGTAAGAGACGGCGGCGGGAGTCCCGTCGGGTTCGCCAAGTCCGGCAATCTCGGGACGAGCAAGCTGGTCGGCCGAGGCTGGAAAGCTGATCGGAAGATGGCCCGAGGGATTGACCTCGCCGGTCAGGATCCGAGCGATCGCCGACCCACCGCGAATGCCGGGGTAAAAGGCTTCGAGGATCGCGGGCACCTCGTTGACCCACGGCATGTAGATCGCGCCGCCGGTCTCGGCGACGACGATCGTCTTGCGATTGGCCTTTGCGACCGCAGCGACCAATTGATCCTGGTTTCCGGTCAATTCGAGCGCGTGATCCGATCCTTCGCTCAAGTGCTGGTTCAAGAAGACGATCGCGACGTCAGACTGCGCTGCGAGCGCCGCTGCCGCCGCCGGATCGGCGCCTCCATCGAACGCGATCTTCGCCTTGGGAAGCTCGCGCTTCAATGAGTCGAGCGGCGGGGAGGGGAGGTAGGTATGGTTGTCGATCATCACTGCGCCGCCGACCGGAGTCACGTCCGATGAGCCGGCCCCCGCGAGCACGCCCTTGTCCGCCTGGCCGCCGATCACCGCAATCGACTTCACGCCGCGCAGGGGCAGCAGCCTGCCTTCATTCTTGAGTAGGACGAGCGATTCCTCCGCCGCCTTTTGAGAGATTGCGGCGTCGGCGGCATAGTCGATCGGGGCAATCTTTACGGGAAAGTCGACCGGTCCCTTGGCGAACATTGCCCAGAGGATTCGCTCGACCATGTCGTCGAGCCGCTTTTCGGGGATCGCCCCGGATTGAAGTGCCGCCTTCATCGCCGGCGGGCCGAACCATGGCTTGTCGGTAACGCAGCAGAATCCGGTGAACTGGTCGAGGCCGTCATTGGCCGCGTCGGCGGTGGAATGAACCGCGCCCCAGTCGCTCATGACGAAGCCCTTGAAGCCCCAGTCGTGCTTCAGCACCTTGTTGAGGAGATAGTCGTTCTCGCACCCCCAGCGGCCATTGATGAGGTTGTAGGAACACATCACCGAGCCGGGACGGCCCTTCTCGATGGCCAGCTCGAACGCGAGGAGGTCGGACTGGCGCATTGCTTCGGCTGAGATGGTCACGTCGAGCGACGTTCGAAGCGTCTCCTGATCGTTGACTGCATAATGTTTGACGGTCGAGATGATGTGGTTCGACTGGATCCCGTCGATCAGCGCCCCGGCCATCGTTCCGGCGAGCAGTGGATCTTCGCCCGTATATTCGAAGTTGCGGCCGTTGCGCGGCTCCCGGGCGAGGTTCACTCCGCCCGAAAGCATCGTGTTGTGACCGGTCGCTCGCGCTTCGGCGCCGATCATCGCGCCCCCGGCGCGCGGCACTTCCGGATCGAAGCTCGCTGCAGTCGCCAAGGAAGAGGGGAGCGCCGTGCTCGGGATGAGGCTGTTGCGAACGCCGATTGAGGCATCGGTCTGGGTCTGGTCGGGAATGCCGAGGCGCGGAACTCCGGGAACGAAGCCGGCCGAACCCTTGACCTGGTGCGTGACGACATAGGTCTTGAGCTCGGACGAAACCACGTCGTCCGGCACCTTGGCGAGGTCGGTGAACGCCTGGTCGGAATAGCCGAAGATCAGCCTCAGCTTCTCGTCCAGAGTCATTGCGTGAAGTGCGGCCGCGGCCCGCGCTTCAGGTGATTGATTGGGATCGAGCCATGGCCGCTCAGGGGAGGCGCTCTGCTGCGCAGCCTGCACCGACGTGGCCAGCAGCGCAGCAACGAGCGATGCGGCAATAAGCTTACTCATGAACACTCCCGTCTTTGGCCGCGTCCCACCAGTAGTTCACCAGCACGTTGAAGCGATCGAGCGCTTCGACGTGGTGGTACCAGTCGCGTGGGATGAAGATCGCATCGCCCGGCTCGAGTTCGGCCTCTTGAGCAACCTCCCGCGCGGCGGCGTAGCGCGGGTACTGATCGAGGTCGGGCGCCGTCACATGCACCATGCTGATCCGCGCGCCCGCTGGGGT
>DASQYQ010000038.1:0-2203 GCA_035639115.1 Sphingomicrobium sp.
CGACGACTCCCGCCGATGCCATCCCATCCAGCACTGCGCGGCCAAGCGCTGCGACCTGCATCGGCTCGGATCCGAGCGCTCGATCGCCGATGATGTCGCTCGCGCCCTCTTGACGCACGTCGAGGAGCGGCAGCGCGTCCACGTTGATTCCGACCTCGCGCAGCATGAGGGCGATCGCCCGGGCGTTGGCGCGCGTCGCTTCCATCGCCGAGGAGGGCGCGATACGGTAGAGATCGGAGAAGCGTTCGGCCGCTGGAAAGGCGACCCACTCCGGCGGCTTCATCCGCGCGACACGACCGCCCTCCTGGTCAATCAAGATCGGCAGGTCGGCACGGCCGCTAAGCTCTCGTAGCGAATTGGTCAGCCCGAGGACTTGGTCGCGAGTCTCGCAATTGCGCTTGAACAGAATGAAGCCGGCGGGGTCCGCGTCCCGGAAGAAATCACGCTCGCTTCCGCTGAGCTCAAGCCCCTCGAGGCCGTAGATCGCCGCCTGCATCTATTGCGCGACGAAGCAATTTTCGCCTGCGGCCTTAAGCGTGTCGCAGACCGCCTTGGCATTGGCTGGCGAAGAGGCGCCGGCCCTCAAGCGAATGCCGCCCGGGAATGGCACGATCATCTTGTTCATCGAAGCAACGCTCGCGAAGCGCGCCGACAAAGCGGTCCATGCCCGCTCCGCCTGCGCCTTGTTCGCGAAAGCGCCGAGCTGCACGACACTGCCCTGCCCACCCATCGGCTTGGTGGTCGTGTCATCGTCGGCTGCGGCGGCGGCAGGCGGAGTCGCTGCCGGACGTTCCGTTTTCGTCTTATCCTCGGCCGTCTTCACTGCCGGCGCCTGCGCCAGCTTGCTCGTATCGAGCTGGGAGTCCTTGTCCTCGCCCGCGCTGGTCTCGAACGCAGTCTCGCTCTCGCTGCTGATGTCGAGCCCGCCTGGATTGGGAGGCTTTACCTTGTAAGGCCCGGGCGGCGCCTGGATCAGTTCCGGCGGGCCGGTGACCACGGAGTCACGTCGCCCGAGCCAGAAGAAAGTCCCGGCAACCATCGCCGCCGCGAGCATCACTAGGAGCAGCGCGGCAAGCATCTTGCGGGCCGAGAGCCCGCGCGGCTGGTCTTCGTCCTCGACCGGTCGAAGCCATGGCAATTCATCATAGGGTCGGGTGTCGGTCACCGTTCGACCCCCTTGGGTTTCCATGGAAGGCCAACGACCGCGCAGCTGAACTGGATCCGCTCCATTCGCTGGCAAAGCACCTCAGAGTGAGCTTGCGATGTCGTTCCGATCTGGAAGCGGTAGAAATGCTCGCCGTTCGAGTTGCGGTCACCGACGACGGTTGCCGGAAGATGCGCCACTGCCGGATAGGAGCGCACCATGTAGCGCCATCCGACCTTCGCCTGCTGCCTGCTGCCGAAGGCTCCGATCCGGACGATCCGTCCTTCGGCACCGTTCGACTCGGTTGCCGGCCAGAGCTTCAGCGGCTTTTCGGCGGCAGGCTTTGCACTTTCGCCGGTTGCCGCGTTTCCCGTGCTTTCATCAGCGGATGCACTTTCTTGCGCCTTGGCTCGCGGGTGCGATCGCGCGACCACGCGATGGCGCACATATGGCCGAGCGATCGGGACTTGCGGCGCTGGAACCGGGGTCACCTGTGGAGCAGCCTCGAGGTTCACCTGGGGCTGAGCCGGCAATTGCTCCGGCGCGGCGGCGGGCGGTTGCTCGATAGGAACGGCGCTTACTGGCTGTGGCGAGGGCTGCGTGCTCACCGGCCGCTCGATCGCATTGGAACCGATCCAATAGGCCGCGGCTGCGACAATCAACGCGCCCACGACGGCCAGGAAGGCAAGACCGCCGCGCCTGCCGCGCCTTTCGGGCGGCGCTTCATCTGCAAGCCACGGCAGCCGATCCGTCTCGGCCACCGCCTGGGCCTGGCTCATCGTCAGCGCATCTCCTCGGCGGCCGCTACCCCCATCAGCGCGAGGCCGCTCCTGATGATCTGCCCCACACCTAGCGCAAGTTCTAGCCGAGCACGAGAAAGTTGTGGATTGTTTTCAAGGAGGAAGCGTCGTTCTGGGACATCGTTGCCGCGGTTCCAAAGTGCGTGAAACTCTGCCGCCAGGTCGTAGAGGTAGAAGGCGATCCGATGCGGCTCGTGCGCCAAGGCGGCTCCTTCGAGCACGCGTGGATATTGGGCGGCGCGCTTCACCAGCGCCAATT
>DASQYQ010000039.1:0-2948 GCA_035639115.1 Sphingomicrobium sp.
CCCCGCGAAGCGGGCTGGAGCACAGCGACTTCGTGCCTTGTCGCAAGGCTGCCGTAGGGCCATCGACCGGTTTCTGCTGCATTCCTTCCGTACCGGGAGCGATCCTGGACCGCAGAACAGAGGTCGATTCCGGTTGTCCAACGGCCGATCTGGCCGAGTATACCAACGTCAGAGTCGAACTGTCTGCGTCAAGGCGTCTCGCCTGGGGTAGCCTCTATCCTTATGAGCGCTTCTCGCGCCGCCTTCGCGAAATCGGGATGGCCATAGAGATCGTTGTGCCCCGCGTCGATGGCGCGTTCGAACACAAGGTTGCCGATCGCCGCGCGTAGGGGTGCGCTGCGCCGCTTCGTTACGATCGCGTCGCGCTCCGCTATGATCAGTGCAGTGGGCGCAGGCGAGCCGCGGACGAACTCGATCGTGGGCATGCGATTGCGGAGGAGCGGCCCGACAGGAGCCCACCAATAGAGGTCACGGGCCACCGCCTCGAGCGAGTCGAAGGGGGTGACCAGGATCAACCCCGCAACGGGCCGATGCCGGGCGAGATAGGCGGCGACCGCTGCGCCGATGCTGAAGCCGATCGGTAGGACGGGCTCGCCGGCCTGGGCTCTCAGGAGATGGTCGAAGATTGTGAGGGAGTCCGAGAACAGCGCCCGCGCGCTCGGCCTGCCGCTGCTCGGCGCATAGCCGCGGTAGTGAAACGCGACGACATTTCGATGAGGAAAGAGCGCGTGCAGGGTGAGGGCCGTCGCTTGGGCGTTCCAGGCGTTCCCACCGAAGCCCAGGAGCGTCGGCGCGCCTTCGGCCGGTGCTCCTCAGAGGGGATTCGCACGCCAGCAAGTCTTTCGCCATCGGGCGTCCGGACCTCGAGACGCTGAGTCGATGCGGGAAGCTGAAGCCGAGTTGCTCGAGCGAACGCGGTCGGAAAGAGAAGCCAGGTCTGGGCGAAATACATCAACGTGATGATGACGGCGTAGAGAACTGCCAAAATGAGCACGAGGTGGACGAACCACATGGCCTCGATCCGCGGACGCTCGGCGCGTGTTACTATAGGCCGCCATTCGAGCGGGACTCCAAACGAACGATCGTCCCGCCGATCTTACCGGAGCGCCGATCTGAGCGTATGGAGCGCGACTGGGGCCGCGGCCTTTCCGACCTCCCGCCTGACGACCCGCTACGAATTCACTCCGCTGCCGCCGCGGCGGCGGTGAGCAGGCCCCTCACTTGGCTTTTCGCGTCTTCTGAGCGGCCGGCGCCGGAGCGGCGGCCGGGGCCGGAGCGGCGGCCGCAGCCTTGCCCTTCGACTTCGACGGCGCCTTCGGCCTGGAGGAGGCGGGAACTTCTTCGGCAGGCGCTGGTTCGGCTTCGGGTTTGGCGCCAGTGGACTTGACCGCCTCGATCGCGATGCTCTTGCGAAGCGCATCCATGATGCTGACAACATTGGTTGGCCGCGAGACCTGCTCTGTCACCTTCGCCGGCATCCCCACCTGCTTGGCGCGAATGAGCTCGACGACCGCGTCTTCGTATCGGTCGGTAAATTCCTCGGGCTGGAAGTGCCCGGCCTTCCTCTCGATGATGACATGCGCCAGATCCGCCATCTCCTCGGGCAGCTTTAATTCCGGGATGTCGTCAAAATAGGCGTCTTCGCTGCGCACCTCGGAGCCGTACCGCAGGGCTACGCCGAGGAGTCCCTTTCCGAGCGGATCGAGCATCATGATCCGCTCGCGCCGCGCGATCACGACCCTGCCCAGGCCGACCACCTTTTCGTCGCGCATGGCGTCCCGGATGATCGCGAACGCCTCCTCAGCGACGCGCTCGCTCGGTGCGATGTAATAGGGCGCGTCATAGTACCGGGGGTCGATCTCGGCGCGCGGCACGAACTTTTCGATCTCGATCGTATGCGAGCTCTCGATCTGGATTTTGTCGAGCTCGTCGTCGCTGACCAGCAGGTAGGAGTCCTTCGCGACAGGGTAGCCCTTGGCCTGGTCCTCGTTCTCGACCACCTCTCCGGTTTCGGCGTCGACGAACTGCCGCTTCACCTTGTTGCCGGTCTTCCGGTTGATTGTGTTGAAGGACACGCGCGACGATGTGCTCGAAGCGGGATAGAGGTTGACAGCGCAGGAGACGAGGGAAAGCTTCAGATAGCCTTTCCAATTGGCGCGAGGGGCCATGGCGCATACTCCGCAAACGCAGTTAGACCGCAATACCGCAGCGGGACGTCACACGCCGCCACCATAGAATGACTTCGGCCGACCAGAAAGTCTATGTCTTCGGTCGTCTGCGCGGAGTGACGGCGAGACGTCTCCGGCTTCTCGCGCGCGCCGCGGGACTCGCTCTGACCCGCCGGCCGCCGGCGGCTGACATCATCGTGCTCGCGCATGGCACGGCGCGGTCCGCGGTTTCCGAGCGGGGCGAGCTTCGCCTTCGCATTCAAGCCAAGAGAAGCGCGCAATTCTTGTCCGAGCGATCCTTCAGGTCCCGGATCGGAATTCTTCCGCCGAAAGCGGTCGCCGATAGCCGTTACTCCGAGGACCAGGTCGCGAAGCTCGCGGGGCTCAACGCGGAGCAGCTTCGCACCCTCGCGCTCTATGACGTGGTGAGCCCGACCGAGAGCGGGCTTTCCTATACGGATCTGATCGTCGCCCGCGCCGTCGGGCGTCTCTCCGGCGAGGGCGCCGCGTTTCCCAAGATCATCGCCGCCGCGCTGGCGCTCGAGGAGCGAGGGATGAGCCTCTCTGGGGTTCGGCTTGCCGAGGCTCCGTGGGGCGAACTCGTTCAGGTGATCGATGGCAGGGTCGCGCAGGTGGACGGTCAACTCGTGCTCTCGCTCGAAGGCTCCGACGTCAGCTCCGACGAGGCGTTCGCTGGAGCGGAGGCATACGAGCGAGCGGGGGACCTGGAACAGGCCGAGAGGCTCTATGATCTTGCTGCGCGCCTCGACAGGGCCGACC
>DASQYQ010000040.1:0-2743 GCA_035639115.1 Sphingomicrobium sp.
TGTTCACTCCAAAGTCGGTGTTGGAGGTGAAGGTCGTCCCGGCGCCGGTGTTGATCGCGGTCACGAACGCATCGTTAGGTGCGAAGGTCTTCGGCTTGGCGTGCTTGTAGCCGAGCTCGCCTTCGAGCCGGAACATGCCGAAGTCGTAGCCGCCGACGAAATCGAGGTCCAAGCCCTTCTTGTATTTGACGCTGCCGATATCGGTGGTCGCGAAGTTCGTCGGTCCGCCAGTGGCGGGATTGGTGAACACGACATTCCCTGAAACCGATTGTGACTGCGGGAACAGGATTCCGCCCTCGATGCCGACATAGCCGTTGTTGTCGTTCGTGGCGGCCGCCGGAGCGGCGATCACGAGCGCGGCTGCGCCCGCCATCAGATATTTAAGCATGGGTTGGCCCTTTGTTTGATTAGTACCCGGGCGCCGAACATGCTCGTTCCGGCATAGTTTCATTAAAACGGACAACAGCAGGAGGATGTGGAAAACTGTTGCGATCGCGACACAGGCCACGCGTTGCTGCAGTGCGGCAAAGCGAAACGAAAAAGGCCGGGGCAGATGCCCCGGCCTTCTCATTCATCAGAATTTAGAAGCGCTTAGGCGCCGGCGATCTGCTCCAGATCGACCTTGACGCCGGGGCCCATCGTCGAGGTCACCGAGACCTTCTTGATGAACTTGCCCTTCGCGCCCGACGGCTTGTTCTTGATGATCGCGTCCATGAAGGCGCGGAAGTTCTCGGCGAGGTCGGCCTCGGAGAAGCTCGCCTTGCCGATGCCGGCGTGGACGATGCCCGCCTTCTCGACTCGGAACTCGACCTGGCCGCCCTTGGCGTCGGTGATCGCCTTGGTCACGTCCATGGTGACGGTGCCGAGCTTCGGGTTCGGCATCAGGCCCTTGGGGCCGAGCACCTTACCGAGGCGGCCGACGATTCCCATCATGTCGGGCGTCGCGATCACTCGGTCGAAATCGATCTGCCCGCCCTGGATGGTCTCCATGAGGTCCTCGGCACCGACGATGTCGGCGCCGGCAGCGGTCGCCTCGTCGGCCTTCCCGCCCTTGGCGAACACAGCGACGCGGACGGTCTTGCCGGTGCCCTTGGGGAGGTTGACGACGCCGCGGACCATCTGGTCGGCGTGGCGCGGGTCGACTCCGAGATTGAGAGCGACTTCGACGGTCTCGTCGAACTTGGCCGTCGCATTGCCCTTTACCAGAGCAAGCGCTTCATCGACGCCGTAGAACTTGGTCGCGTCGACCGCGGTGGAGGCCTTCTGCTTCTTGGTGAGCTTCGCCATCGCCTCAGCCCTCCACCACGTTGAGGCCCATCGCGCGGGCGGAGCCTTCGATGATCCTGGTCGCCGAGTCGAGATCGTTCGCGTTCAAGTCCTTCATCTTCTGCTCGGCGATGTCGCGGAGCTGCGAGCGGCGGATCGTCCCTGCGCTTGACTTGCCCGTCTCCGAAGAGCCCTTCTGGATCCGCGCCGCCTTCTTGAGGAGGAACGAGGCCGCCGGGGTCTTGGTGACGAAGGAGAACGACCGGTCCGCATAGACCGTGATCACGGTCGGGATCGGAGCGCCCTTCTCGAGCTCCTGAGTGGCGGCATTGAACGCCTTGCAGAATTCCATGATGTTGACGCCGCGCTGACCGAGCGCCGGCCCGATCGGAGGGGCGGGGTTCGCAGTGCCCGCGGGCACCTGCAGCTTGATATAGCCGGTGATTTTCTTTGCCATATTCTCACTCTGTAGTGGACCGAAGTCCGTTCAAGTTTAGCGGTCCAGGCGAACGCCAAGGCGCTCTCCCGCAAATGTTCCAGTTTTGGCTGGAGGCGCGCCCTTAGCCGAAGTGGGCCGCGCTAGCAACTTGTGGTAGGAGAGGAGGTCGCGCGGAGTGACTCCGAGTGACGTCGGACCTGTCGTTCCGCGGGCTGAGGCCGCTCGAACCCGGGCGGGCCGAATCTCGCCGTCCTTTAGGACGGAAGATCGTCTTTGCTGCGCAAGGCCTCTCTTCTGCTCGGCGTGAGAAGCGCCCCTTGCGCCGCCGCTCGGACAGTGCAGAGGACGAGCATGAAATATCTCGTCCTCACCATTCGCAAGCCGCAGTTCGACGCCTCGATCGTCCCTGACCATTATGCGTTCCTGCAATCCCTGCGGGACAGGCAAGTGCTCGAGCAGGCGGGGCCGTTCACCGACAAATCGGGCGGCGCCTATGTGATCCACGCGGATAGCCTCGAAAGAGCGCGCGAGATTGCCGGGCAGGACCCGCTCAAGCTCCACGACTGCTCGGAAGTGACCGTTAGGGAATGGGACTCGCGCTGAGCAAAAGGAAAGGGCCGCCGAAGCGGCCCGCTTTTCGCCTGGTCGAGAAGGAGCGAGGTCACGCGAAACGAATCGCGTGACCGCGTCGGGTCGAAGTTACTTGACGCGCTCGACCTGCTCGAATTCCAGCTCGACCGGAGTCGCACGTCCGAAGATCGACACCGACACCTTCACTCGCCCGCGATCGAAATCGAGCTCCTCGACAACGCCGTTGAAGCTCGCGAACGGGCCGTCGAGCACCTTCACCGAGTCACCGATCTCATAGTCGACGTTGATCTTCTGCTTGGGCGCGCTGGCGGCTTCCTGCTCGCTGCTGAGCATGCGCGCGGCCTGGGCGTCGGGGATGGGCTGGGGCTTGCCGCCGGGGCCGAGGAAGCCGGTCACCTTCGGCGTGTTCTTGACGAGGTGGTAGACCTGGTCGTTCATCTCGAGCTT
>DASQYQ010000041.1:0-4298 GCA_035639115.1 Sphingomicrobium sp.
CTCCTTGTAGGCAGCGGTGAACTGCAAATTCTCGAACTTCAGCCAGACTTCCGCGCCAATGGCTTCGGACAATGTTCGGCTGACGAGCATCGGGGTTCGGATCACCGCGCCCTTGATTCGTTCGGCGGCGGCGCGGATGTCGTCGATGGTTGGCGGCTGCATGGAGGTCGTCTGAAGCATTTGCTGCGCGGCCTAGCCCTTCAAGCGACAGCAAACAATGCTAAGCGAGCGCCCATGAATAAGACCGTTCTGGCGTTCGCAGCAACACTCCTCGCCTCTTCGGGCCATGCCGACACGCTCGTCACCAACGCTAATGGCGTTGAGGTCGATTCAGCCGCGCAGGTCCAGCATTTTACGGGGCTTCTCATCGGCGACGACGGCAAGATCGTGCGCGTTCTTCGCCGAGGTGAAGCGACGCCCAAGA
Organism: Sphingomicrobium sp.; assembly: GCA_035639115.1. GTDB lineage: Bacteria > Pseudomonadota > Alphaproteobacteria > Sphingomonadales > Sphingomonadaceae > Sphingomicrobium. The sequence goes on from DASQYQ010000041.1 coordinate 425, forward strand.
CTGCGGCGACGGTCGATGTGCAGGGTCGGACGCTCATGCCGGGCTTCATCGACGCGCACGGTCATGTGATCGAACTTGGCGAGCATGCGCTTCAACTCGATCTCGTCGGCACTTCGTCGCTCGCCGATTTGAAGCGGCGGCTGGGCGAATATGCAGCTGCGCATCCGGGCTCGAAATGGATTGTCGGTGCCGGCTGGAACCAGGAGTTGTGGCCCGACAAGAGGTTTCCAACTGCCGCCGATCTTGATTCGGTGGTCAGCGATCGACCGGTCGTTCTCGCGCGGGTCGATGGGCACGCGCTCGTTGCGAATAGCGCTGCGATGAAAGCCGCGGGAGTCACTGCGCAAACGGCGGCGCCAGCGGGCGGAAGGATCGAGAACGGCCTGTTCGTCGACAATGCCAAGGAGCTGATCGAGAAAGCCATCCCCGCGCCCTCATCCGCCGAGCTCGACGCGGCTTTTGGAAAGGCGCAGGACATTCTGCTCAGCTTTGGCGTGACCGGCGTCGGTTCGATGAGCACCGCGCTCGCCGACTGGGAGGCGATGAAGCGCGCGGGTGAGGCCAAGCGGCTGGACGTCCGCTTCATGGTTTATGCCGACGAGCTCAACCTTCTGAAGGAAGTGCCGCAACCGACGGCGTGGCTCTACGGCGACCGGCTGCGGATGGTCGGGATCAAATTCTACGCCGACGGCGCGCTCGGCTCGCGCGGCGCATGGCTGAAGCGGCCTTATGCCGACATGCCGGGCAGCCGCGGCCTGCAGTTCCATTCCGATGCCGAGCTGCGCTCGCTCTACGACACGGCCGCGTCGCACGGGTTCCAGATCGCGACGCACGCGATCGGCGATGCTGCGAACGCTCAGGTGATCAGCGGCTACGAGCAGCTCAACGCGAAATACGGCACCAACCGGCGGTGGCGGATCGAGCATGCGCAGATCGTGGATTGCGCGGACCTGCCGCGGATCGGAGCCGCGCATGTCATCGCCTCGATGCAGCCAACTCATCAGACGAGCGACCGTCTCATGGCCGAGGAGCGCCTGGATCCAGCGCGACTCAAATGCGCCTATGCGTGGCAGTCGATGATGAAGACCGGAGCGAAGCTCGCGTTCGGAACGGACTTCCCGGTGGAATCGCCCAACCCGTTTCCCGGTCTTTCCGCGGCGATCAGCAGGCAGGACGTCAACGGCCAACCGCCCGGCGGCTGGTACCCCGCCGAGCGCGTGAGTCTCGGCGAAGCGCTGAACGCCTACACGCGCGGTGCGGCTTACGCGGGATTTGCGGAAGACCGGATCGGCGCGCTCGAACCCGGGAAATGGGCCGATTTCGTGATCGTCGATCGGGATCCGACCAAGGTGAATCCTCAGGAGCTCGCGCATACCAAGGTGCTTGAGACCTGGATTGCCGGCAGGAAGGTCTGGAGCAGCGCTCCTAGCGCTTCGGCAGCGCCCGAGCGCGGGAAATAAGCATCGCCGGCGTCAGTAGCTGCGGCAGCGGCTCCGGCGCCTTCCCCGGTGCGTACCAGAGGTAGAAGGGCACGCCCGCTCGGCCTTGGCCTTCGAGAAAACGGGTGATCGCCGGATCGCCGTTGGTCCAGTCGCCCGCGAGCACTTTCACTCCGGCTTTGCCGAAAGCCTCGCGAACCTCGTCGCGGTCGATCGAGGTTGCTTCGTTGACCTTGCAGCTGAGACACCAGTCAGCAGTGAAATAGACGAAGACGGGTCGTCCCTGCTGAACGTAGCTCGCGACCTTCGCTTCGCTCCACTGCTCGGCGCCGGCTTTCGATGAGAGGTGCGCGACCGGCGAGGCGGGCACTCGGGCGACGGCGGCAATGACGACCACGCAGGCGAGCAGTCCGGCATATGTCGCCTGTCCACGGCCGCCGCGTTGCATTGTTCCGGCAAAGTAAAGGCAAATGACCAGCGCTGCCCCTGCAAAAAGACCGAAGTACAGCGCTTCGTCGCCGCCCTGTCGATAGAGCAACCAGGCCGCTGCAACGGCGCTCAGCCCCATCGGTACCGCTAGGATGCGCTCAAGCGTACGCATCCAGGTTCCAGGCTTGGGAAGTCTGGCACGAAGCGCCGGCACGAACGCAAGAAGGACGAAGGGAAGCGCCAAGCCGAGGCCTAGCGCGGCGAAGACCAGAACCGATCCCACTGCCGGCAAGAGCAGAGCCGTTCCGAGTGCAGCGCCAAGGAATGGGCCCGCGCACGGAGTCGCGACGAAGGCCGCGAGCGCTCCGGTGCCGAAGCTTCCCGCAGGACGAGCGGCACCGCCGAGCACTGGCAACTCGAACAGGCCGACCAGGTTCGCTGTGATTGCGAGAGCGAGAAGCAGCAGGAGCATGATCGTTCGCGGATCCTGCAGCTGGAATGCCCAGCCCGCCTCCGAGCCGGCGGCGCGGATTGCGAGCAGGATCAGGCCGAGGGTTCCGGTCCCGACGATGGTGCCCGCCGCGTAGCTGAGCGCATCCGAACGCGCGTGCGCCGCCTCCCCGCCAGCGCGCGAGATGTGAAGCGCCTTCAGCGCGAGGATCGGGAACACGCACGGCATGAGGTTGAGTAGGACGCCGCCGGCGATCGCGCCCAGGACCGCCCACAGCACTGCGTTCCAGCCCAACCCGCCGATCGGCGTTCCTTTCGGAACGGGACCGGGAACGGCGCTGAGTTCGAGCCCTCTTCCGTCACCGAGTGCGACTACTGCCGAGAACTTTGCCGGCGCCGGACCTTTGCGCTCAAGCTCGGCGACCAGGACGTCCCCCGAACGGCGGAAGTCCTGCCTGGCGTCATAGTCGACCGGTCCATCGGCCGTCGGGAAGACGTAAGGATGGTCGACCTTGACGCTCGCCGGGAGCGGGATGGCGATTCTAAGCTTGTTTCCGCGGGCCTCGAAATGGCCGAGGTTCGCCAGCGGCTGCGGGAGCTTTTGCCGCCACGTGTCGAACTGCGCTCGTTCCGGAGTGCCCGTTCCGACCGGAAGGTCCAGCGAAAGCTCACCCTGCTCGGGCACGCAAATCTTGTCGGTGCAGGCGAGCCAGTGCGCATCGGCGCCGATCGGGATAGTGCCGGTCGCGCTGGCCGGCACCTTCAGCCTGACGAGCACTGCATAGTCCTGCTCGTAGACGTAATTCATGAGGTTCGCGATCTCGAGCCTGCCCGGCACGGGGTAGCGGAGCGGCCCGGCCTCGAAACCCTTGGGAAGGTGCCACTGGACGTCCATCGGCAGGCCTGCGTCGCCGGGGTTCAGCCAATAGCCGTGCCAGCCCGGAGCGGGCCGCATGTGGATCGCGAGCTCGACGGAGCCGCCGGGCGGCGCAGGCCCTTCGGCGACAAGCTCGGGCTCGATCCCGCGAGCATTGGCCAGCGCCGGGATCAGGAGCAGTGCGAGAAGGATCAGGAGCCGGCGCATGTTGCTGCGCAGTGCTCGTATCGAACCTTAGGGTTCAATCCAAATTCGGCCGAAGCCAGCGTTCCGCCTGTTCGACGGAGACTCCGCGGCGCTCGGCATAATCGCCGAGCTGGTCGCGGCCGATCTTGGCGACTCCGAAATACTGGCTGTCTCGGTGACCGAAGTAGAAGCCGGAGACAGCCGAGGTCGGAAGCATCGCGAAATTCTCGGTCAGAGTCACTTCGCCGGGATTGTCGCCGAGCATCTTGAACAGCACCGGCTTGAGGCTGTGGTCCGGACAGGCCGGGTAGCCGGGGGCCGGGCGGATACCGTCATATTTCTCGCGGATCAGCTGCTCGTTGGACAGATGCTCTTCGGCGTAGCCCCACAGGCGATTGCGGACCTCCGCGTGAAGAACTTCCGCGAAGCTCTCGGCCAAGCGGTCCGCGAGCGCCTTCAGCAATATGTCGTCATAGTCGTTGACGGTCTGCTT
>DASQYQ010000042.1:0-2269 GCA_035639115.1 Sphingomicrobium sp.
ATCGGACGCTCTTCGTGGAAGCTCAATGACGTGAATGTAAGTGGAGGCCCGAGCCGGAATCGAACCGGCGTGCAAGGATTTGCAGTCCTCTGCGTAACCACTCCGCCATCGGGCCGGGGAGAGCGGCGGTCTTTGCCGCGACCATCGCGGCGCGGTCAAGCCCATCGCGAAACCAACCTGGGTTTCGATGAATGGCGGTTGGCGCGCAGGGAAGCTGCCCCTATGAGCGCCGGACAGCTTGAATTCGAAGTGTATTATAGGCATATAACAGCAATGACCGCGCAGAGTGACATTCCCGATTTCTCTGCCGCGCGGGCGGCGATGGTCGAGAACCAGCTACGCCCCGAGGGCGTCACGGATCCCGCCGTTCTGGACGCGATGGGCAAGGTCGCGCGCGAGGATTTCGTTGCGCCCCAGGCGCGGCCGCTCGCTTATGTCGACCGCGCGGTGCCGATTGGCGATGGGCGCTATCTGCCGGCGCCGGCGGTGCTCGGGTTCCTTCTCACTCAAATGATGCCGCTGCGTGGCCAGCGCGCGCTCATCGTCGGTGCGGGCATGGGCTATTCGGCCGCAGTCCTCGCCGCAATGGGGCTTCATGTCATCGCTTTGGAAGGCTCTGAGGCCCTCAGCATTGTACCACATACCGGTGTCGAGACGGCCAAGGGCCCACTCGCGGCTGGCTGGAAGAAGGGCGCGCCCTACGATCAGATCCTGATCGATGGCGCGGTCGAATATATTCCGGACGCGATCGTCGATCAGCTTGCAAACGGCGGGCGGTTAGGTGCCGCCTTGATCGACCGCGGAATCACGCGTCTCATCGTCGGACGGAAGGCCGGAGGCGGCTTCGGATATCTGTCGATGAGCGATGCCGGCGTGCCCGCGCTTCCCGGCTTCACCCGCGCTAAGGCATTCACTTTCTAAAGAGGTTTTTTCGAGTGGTTCGCAAGCTTCTAACGGGATCGCTGATCGCTGCCCTGATGGCCGGCACGGCCAGCGCCGACACGCTGCGCGAGGCGCTCGTTTCGGCTTATCAGTCCAATCCGACCTTGATGGCGCAGCGGCAAACGCTGGAGTCCACTGACGCGGAGGTTGCGATCGCCAAGGCAGCTGGCAGGCCGCAGATCAGCGCGACCGTCGGAGTCAACAAGGATCTCAGCCGCAGCGGTATCCTCGAGACTCAGGGAAGCGGACCAACCCTCTCCGCGGGACTCGACGTCAGCTACCCTTTGTTCAATGGGGGCGCGGTCAGGAACAACGTCAAAGCCGCTGAGACTCGCGTCGAAGCGGGGCGTGCGACACTGACGGCAGTCGAAGGCGACGTCTTCACCAACGCGGTCGCAGCCTACATGGACGTAATCCGCGACCGAGCGATCGTCGAGCTTAACCAGAACAACGTGAAGGTGCTCCAGACCAATCTGGAAGCAACGCGGGACCGGTTCCAGATCGGCGACTTGACCCGGACGGACGTCGCTCAGTCGGAAGCGCGGCTCCAACTCGGCTATGCGCAGCTTTCCACGGCTCAGGGCAATGAAACCGCGAGCGAAGCCACGTATCGCCAGGTGGTTGGCCATCCGCCGGGAAATCTCGCTCCGCCGCCGCCCCTTCCGCCGTTGCCGACGACCGCCGACGAGGCGGTACGGATCGCCTTGGCCAGCAATCCGGACCTACTTTCGATTTCACGCCAGTCGATCGCTTCCGGCTATGACGTGCGCGTGGCGGAGGCGAGCCGGCTGCCCACTCTGTCGGCGGTTGGAAGCGGCACCTACGTCAACGAGCTTGGCGGCCACATCGCGGGCGTCCCGAGCACCGGTGGCCAGACGACCGTCGGCCTAAGTGCGAATATCCCGATCTTCCAGGGCGGCCTTCCGGCGGCCCGCATCCGCCAGGCCCAGGCATTGCAGGGGCAGGTCTTCGAACAGGTCGTCGGCACGGAGCGCGCCGTCGTCCAGCAAACGCGAGCCGCCTTCGCCAATTATGAGGCTGCTCAGGAAGCCATCCAGGCTCAGACTGTCGCCGTTCAGGCGAACCAGCTTGCGCTCGAGGGGAATCGTGCGGAGCAAAGCGTCGGCACCCGGACGATCATCGAAGTGCTGAACGCCGAGCAGGACCTCCTCAATTCGCAGGTCGCATTGGTGACGGCGAAGCGCGACGCCTACGTCGCCGGCTTCCAGCTTCTCAACGCAATGGGACAGGCGCGGGCGGACGCTCTCGGCCTCGACGGCGGGCCGCTCTACGATCCGCTGGGCAATTACCGGCGAGTTGCGAACAA
>DASQYQ010000043.1:0-2846 GCA_035639115.1 Sphingomicrobium sp.
GCAATCAGCTTGCTGACGGTGATCCTGGCGAGCCTCGCTACGGGGACCGTCGGCCTATCGCCAATCCTCGGTGCGCTGATCGCCGGCGTGACTATCGCCGAAACCGACTATCATGCCGAAGTCGAAACGATTACCGCGCCATTGACCGGACTGGCACTCGGCATCTTCCTGATCACCGTCGGCATGCGCATCGACCTTCACGCGCTCGCCGCCAATTGGACAGCGATCCTCGGCGCAGCAGTCGCGGTACTGCTGCTGAAAGCGATCGTGACGGCAGCGCTATTGCGAGCAGCCAAGGTCCGTTCCGCCATCGCAGTGGAGATCGGCGTGATGATGGCCGCGCCTTCGGAGACCAGCCTGATCGTCATCTCCGCCGCGGCCACCGCAGGACTGCTGACTGCCGCCGAGGCCGGCTTCTGGACCACGGTAACCGCGATCGGCCTCACCGTAACGCCACTCCTGGCAGAAATAGGCCGGCGCATGGGCCGCAGGGTTGAAATCCGCCAAGGAACGGCGACCGAAACGCCTTCGAGCAAGGGCCAGACCGTCATTTTCGGCTTCGGCCGGGTGGGGCGCATGGTTGCGGACATGCTCCGCGAGCACGATCGCCCCTACATCGCCGTCGATAGCGATGTGGACGCGGTGCGGAAGGCGAGCGAGGCGGGTTACAATGTGCTCTTCGGCGATGTCTCGCGGCCGGAGCTTTCCGATCGCCTACAACTGGGCCATGCCGACGCCCTTGTGTTGACAATGGACGATCCCGTTCAGGTGGCGCGGATCGCGAGGCGGGTTCGGGGATGGGTTCCCGACCTGCCGATTGTCGCCCGTGCGCGCGACAACGTCCACGCCGCCAAGCTCTACCAGGCCGGGGTTACGGACGCAGTGCCGGAAACGCTGGAGGCCTCTCTCCAGCTTTCGGAAGCCGTACTCGTCGATATCGGCGTGGCGATGGGCCCAGTCATCGCGTCGATCCACGAAAAGCGCGACCAGCTGCGGGCACAGATCCGCGCGGAGGCTGCCCTTGAGGAGCCCCCGCGACGGCTAGGGGGCCGGCGCTTGAGGGATTCGACTCAACCCTCTGACGCGGGTTCGAACCTCAGCACTCCGGCGACATAGGTCTTATGTTCGGCATTGTCGGCGGGGTGGCGGCCCCCGTCGAAGACGATCACTTCATGAAAATCGAACGGCGACACCCCTTCGAGGCACGCCACGTTCACGCCAAGCTGGTTCGGGTTCGAGCGCCGCTTGTGGTGCGTGTAAATGCCGCAGACGCTGCAGAAGTGATGCTCGGCGGTCTTCGTGTTGAAGCGATAGGTTGCGAGCTTGTCTTCGCCTCGGGTGACGTGGAACGCGTCCGGCGTCGAAGTCACCGCGACCGCGCCCCGCATCCGACAGATCGAACAGGTGCAGCGCCGCGCAGAAGCGAAGCCTCCGGTCAGCGTGACACTGAATTTGACCGTGCCGCAATGACAGGAGCCGTTGAACGTCGTCGGCTCGTTCGACCTCGCGTCGATCAAGCCGCGTCCTTCTCAAGCGCGACTTTCACTGCTTCTACTGCAGCATCAAAAGCAGAAGGGTCCGGCCCACCACCTTGCGCCAGATCGGGCCGTCCGCCACCTCCTTCACCACCAAGCGCCGACACCGCTGGCCGAATGAGCGACGGCGCAGGAAGTCGATCTTTGAGATCGTCCGTGACGCCAACCACCACGCTCGCCTTCCCTTCATTCTCGCTAAGAATGAGAATGACTCCGCTTCCGACATAATGCTTCAACTGATCCGCAAGGGGTTTCAGCTGCTTCGGCGGGAAGTTCTTCTTCAATTCAACGATCACGCGAACTCCGTTCGCCGTGAACTCAGCATCAGGCTCAAACGATTTCCCAGACCGTGCCGGACTGGCCAAAGCCTGCGCCAAATCACGCTCTAGTTTGCGCTTCTCTTCCAAAAGCGTAGCGATTCGCGCCGGAACCTCATCCGGCGCCGCCTTCAACGTTGCCGCTGCCTCACGAAGCTTCGCCTCCCGCTCGCCAAGCCACTGCCGAGCAGCCTCTCCAGTCAGCGCCTCAATTCGGCGAACGCCTGAAGAAACAGCGCTTTCCGAGGTGATTTTGAGAAGCTGGATGTCGCCGAGGGCACGGACGTGGGTGCCTCCGCAAAGCTCGACGGAATAATCGGTCTCCCCCGTGCGCCCCATCGAAAGGACGCGTACCTCGTCGCCATATTTCTCGCCGAACAGCGCCATCGCTCCCGCGGAGATCGCCTCGTCCGGAGTCATCAGCCGCGTCGTCACCATTTCATTGCCGCGGATCTGCGCGTTCACCTCCTTTTCTACGGCGTCGATCTCCTCGCGGGTCATCGCTTTCGGGTGGGAGAAGTCGAAGCGGAAGTGATCGGGCGCGACCAAGCTGCCCTTCTGGGTGACGTGGGTGCCGAGCTGGTGACGAAGCGCCGCATGCAGCAGGTGCGTCGCGCTATGGTTCGCGCGGACTCGATTGCGCCGCTCGCTGTCCACCTTCTGGTGGACTGTGTCACCGACCGACAGTTCACCGGCAACGACCTTGGTCCGAAGCACGTGGAGCTTCCCAAGCGGTTTCGACGTATCCTCAACCTCACCGACGAAGCCTTTGAGATTGTCTAGCTTTCCAGCGTCACCGATTTGACCGCCACTCTCACCGTAGAACGGCGTCTGGTTGAGCAGGACATCGACGGTCTCGCCCACTTCCGCATTCTCGGCCCGCTCTCCGTCCTTAACTATCGCCCGGACCACGCCTTCGCCCTCGTCGCCTGAGTATCCTGTGAACTCGGTCGCTCCATATTCCTCGGCGAGATCGAACCAGACATCATCATTG
>DASQYQ010000044.1:0-2930 GCA_035639115.1 Sphingomicrobium sp.
TTCGGAGCGCTGTGCATCTTCCTTTATGTCGGCGCCGAAGTCTCGATCGGATCGCTCATCGTGAACTATTTGATGCAGAAGGACGTCCTCGCGATTCCGGATTCGGCCGCGGGCAAGCTGATCATGTATTATTGGGGCGGCGCAATGGTCGGCCGCTTCGTCGGTTCTTACTTCCTAAGACTGCTGAGCCCGGGGAAGATCCTCGCCACCGTCGCCATCGGCGCCATTCTCCTGATCCTTGTTTCGGCGAACAGTAGCGGAGCGCTTTCAGCCGCCAGCTTGCTCGCGATCGGACTTATGAATTCGATCATGTTCCCGACCATCTTCAGTCTGGCCTGCGAGAAACTCGGCCCGCGAGCCGCAGACGGGTCCGGAATCATCAACATCGCGATTTCGGGCGGCGCAGTGGTGCCGTTGATGACTGGCCTTTTGGCGGACCGGTCAGGCAGCCTGCACTTCGCACTGCTCCTGCCCGCGCTCTGCTACGGGATCATCGCCGCCTTCGGCATTTACGCCCGGCGTCCGGCCGAGGGGCCGGTCATGCAACCGCTGACCGCCTGATGAAGTGGCATGCCCGAGCTTCCGGGGGAACCAGATAAGAGAGGTCTGCAATGCGCGCTCTGATGCTGATCACTCTGGCCGCAGTCATTGCCAGCTGCTCGCGTCCGGTCACTCCTCCCGAAGACCGCTTCGCGCACGAGATCGAAGGGCGAACCGCCGGGCCTCCTCAAACCTGCGTCACGACTTATCCGAACCAGAACATTCGGGTCATCGATGCGCAGACCCTGGCTTACGGCTCTGGGACGACAATCTACATCAACCGCTTGGGCGCGACCTGCCCGGGGCTCGGCGAGTTGAACACCACGATCGTCTCTGGCTCGACCGGCTCGCAATATTGTCGCGGAGACCATGTGCGGGGGCTGGAGATCGGCGCAACGATTCCCGGCCCTCCGTGCAATCTCGGCGACTGGGTGCCTTATCGTAAGCCCTGACGAAGGCGCGACCTCGGCGTGAAGCTTGAACGGCATTACGTGGAGAAGCCCTGGGGCCGAACGCAGCTGCCCGCCGATTTCGAGGCACCCAGGGGCAAGCGCATTGGTGAAGTCTGGTTCGTCGGCGACCGAGATGAGCCGCTACTGGCCAAATATCTTTTCGCGAGCGAGCGGCTATCGATCCAGGTCCACCCGAACGATGAAGAGGCGCGTGAGCGAGGATCAGCGAGCGGCAAGTGCGAATGCTGGTACATAGTCGACGCCGAGCCGAATTCGACGCTCGGCCTCGGCTTGATTCGCGAAACGTCGGCGGACGATCTAAGAGCAGCTGCTCTTGACGGCTCGATCGAGCAACTCATTGGCTGGCGCCCGGTCCGGCGTGGGGATTTCTTTCTCGTTCCACCGGGCACCATCCACGCGATCGGCGCCGGTATTTCGCTCCTCGAGTTTCAGCAGAAATCGGATCTCACCTTTCGGCTCTACGATTACGGCCGCCCGCGCGAGCTCCATCTCGACGACGCAATCGCGGTTGCTTGCGCAGCGCCCTATCCCGATTCGCTTGCCCAACATGTGGCCGACGATGGGTTCGGCGTTCTGGCCGACGTCACCCAATTCGCCCTGGCGTACACGAACCGCGATGCCTTCGAAGACCGCAAGCGCTGGGTACTCCCGCTGAATGGCGAGGTGAGCAGCAAGGACTGCAGAGCGGGCCCCGGCGACTGCCTCCTCCTGGAGCCGGGCGAAACCTTAAAGTCGAACGGCGCGACGATGTTGATCGGCGCTAAGGCGCAACCGTCATAGCCAAAGCGACTGAGCCGAGCGGGCCGGCGTCTTCGCCAAGCAAGGGGGCGCGCGCATAGGCTTCTTCCCGAGGAAGCACCATGTAACCGTTGAGGCTTTCGACGAGCATTGAATTGATCCGGTCAAGGAGGTGCGGGTGGTTGTCGGCAACACCGCCTCCGATCGCGATCGCACGCGGCGCCGCCGCGCAAACGATCACGTGGCAAAGCTGGGCGAGAGCCCAGGATACCGACTCCCACACCGGGTCGTCGGGAGACAATGCGCTCGCGCGTTCTGATCCCAGCCGCGCAATCAGCGACGGTCCGGAAGCCAGTCCCTCGACACAGTCGCCGTGAAACGGGCATGACCCTTCAAACTTGTCATTCGGGAGGCGCGGAACCCGGATGTGGCCCAATTCGCAATGCGCGAAGCCACGCATCGGAAGTCCATTCGCAACCAGGCCGACGCCGACACCGGTTCCTACGGTGACATAAGCGAAATCCGCAAAGCCAAGCCCCAGTCCCCAACGCATTTCCGCAAGCGCCGCGCCGTTCACGTCGGTGTCGAACGCCACCGGGACCCCCGCTGCCCGTCGAAGTGGTCCAACGACGTCGGCTCCCGCCCAGCCGGCTTTCGGAGTATTCGTGAGATGGCCGTGATTTGGCGAGCTCGAATCGAGTTCGGCGGGCCCGAAACTCGCGATTCCAAGCGCTTCGAAACCTTCTTCGGACTGCCACTTGCGCAAGATTGCCGCGATCGCAGGGATAGTCCGCTCAGGCGAGACAGTTGGAAGGGTTACTCGCGCAAGGACATCCTCGGGCCCTCGAGCAAGAATTGCGACGCATTTCGTTCCACCGAGCTCAACCCCAGCGTAGGTCGACCCGGAAGCGCTTCCGGACCGGCGGTCAACGCCATCCGGCTCGGCGAAACTCGGCTGTCCGGCCGCCAGGCTTCGGGCGGCGCTGTTCGGAGAATAGTTCAGGCGCTCGATGATTTTCAGCACTGACGAGCGGGTCGACTCGCGCACGTTCGTGCTACCGTTGATCACTCTCGAGACGGTCATTGGAGAGACGCCCGCCGCTCGAGAGACATCCTCGATCGTCGTCGCTCCGCGTCTTCGCCGGGTAGACTTTGCCATTTCATCCGGTGCTACGAGAT
>DASQYQ010000045.1:0-2287 GCA_035639115.1 Sphingomicrobium sp.
GCCTGCCGCCATTCATCCGGACGACCATGACCTTCAGCAGGCCGTCGCCGACAGGCTGATGGGCCAGGCCCGGAAGAAGAGGGCGGAGCGCCAGTCGACTTCCACTGGAAGCCGCTGATGCGAGCATCGCTGATCGTCGCCTCGGCGTTACTTGCAATCGCTCCGCACGCGAGCGCGGAAGCGCCGCACCACGGGCACTGGGCTTATGAAGGTAGCGACGGGCCGTCCCATTGGGCGCAGCTCGATCCCGCCTATCGGACTTGCGAAGCGGGCCATCGCCAGTCGCCGATCGACATCTACAAGAAGGATGCGAGTCCCCGAAAGCTTCCGGCGCTGGTCTTCCAATATCGAGCGTCGCCCATCGACATCATCGACAACGGGCACACGGTCCAGGTGAATTATGCGCCGGGTAGTGCGTTGGTCATTGGCGGAATACGCTACGAGCTCGTCCAATTCCACTTCCATCATCCTTCGGAAGAGGCGATCGACGGGAAGCGCTTCGACATGGTTGCCCATCTTGTCCACAGGAACAAGAAGGGGGAGCTCGCCGTCGTCGCGATCCCGCTCAAGGAGGGCCGGGCGAATCCGCTGATTGCGGCCCTCTGGAGCAGTCTCCCGAAGAAGGGTGACCATTCGGAGGCGCGCTCGAGGACCCCGATCAACGTCGCCGATCTGCTTCCCGTCGATCATCGATATTATTCATTCGACGGGTCGCTGACGACGCCCCCCTGTTCGGAACACGTCCGTTGGTCGGTGCTGGAGGCTCCGATGGAGGTCTCGAAGGCCCAGATTGCCTCGTTCGCGGAACGGTATCCGAACAATGCTCGACCCGTGCAGCCGCTGAATGGACGGCAAGTCCTCGTGAGCAAGTAGCGACTAGGGCCGCTCAACTTGCTCTTGGACCCTCTCTAAGCTAAGGGCGCCGCCGTCCGGCGGGCGCTAGGCGCTCGCGGAAGCCCGTCCTTTGGCGAGCGCGTACGGTGTCCCGGGGTGACCGGCACCGGCACGCGCTTTTTTCCGCGACTGGGTTCCGCGTACTGCTGATCGCCCAAGGACCCCACGTCGGCAAGGTGCCGGCGGGGCCAACATGGAACCAGGTCCGCATGCAGGAGCATCGCCATGGTGGCGTTGCGCGGCAAGCGAATTTGAAGACGCAGGAAACAAGTTAAACATGGCAACCACCACATTCCCGACCCGCGACGATTTCGCGGCCCTACTGAACAAGAGCCTCGGCGGCGAGAACGAAGCCTTCGAAGGCAAGGTGGTGAAGGGCACCGTCACGGGCATCGAGAATGACATGGCAGTCATCGACGTCGGCCTGAAGAGCGAAGGCCGCGTGGCGCTGCGCGAGTTCGCAGCGCCGGGCCAGAAGGCCGACCTCAAGATCGGAGACGAGGTCGAGGTCTATGTCGACCGAGTCGAGAATTCGGCCGGCGAGGCGATGCTGTCGCGCGACCGCGCGCGCCGCGAAGCAGCGTGGGACAAGCTCGAGGGTGAGTTCTCCGCGGGCAACCGCGTCGAGGGCGTGATCTTCGGCCGAGTGAAGGGCGGCTTCACCGTCGATCTCGGCGGCGCCGTGGCCTTCCTTCCGGGTTCGCAGGTCGACATCCGTCCGGTTCGCGACGTCCAGCCGCTGATGGACGTTCCGCAGCCATTCCAGATTCTCAAGATGGACCGCCGCCGCGGCAACATCGTCGTGTCGCGCCGAGCCATTCTCGAAGAGACCCGCGCCGAGCAGCGCAGCGGCCTCATCCAGTCGCTCCACGAGGGCCAGGTCATCGAGGGCGTGGTCAAGAACATCACCGATTATGGTGCGTTCGTCGATCTCGGCGGCATCGACGGCCTGCTCCACGTCACGGACATCAGCTACAAGCGCGTCAATCACCCTTCCGAGGTGCTCAACATCGGCGACACGGTGAAGGTGCAGATCATCCGCATCAACCGTGAGACTCAGCGCATCAGCCTCGGCATGAAGCAGCTCGAGAGCGATCCGTGGGAGGGCGCGTCGGCCAAATATCCGATCGATGGCGTGTTCCGCGGCCGAGTGACGAACATCACCGAATATGGCGCCTTCGTCGAGCTCGAGCCCGGCATCGAGGGCCTCGTCCACGTCTCGGAGATGAGCTGGACCAAGAAGAACGTTCACCCGGGCAAGATCGTCAGCACTTCGCAGGAAGTCGACGTGAAGGTGCTCGAGGTCGACGAGGAGAAGCGCCGGATTTCGCTTGGCCTCAAGCAGGCTCAGGCCAATCCGTGGGAGGCCTTCGCTGCTGCTCATCCGGTGGGC
>DASQYQ010000046.1:0-3321 GCA_035639115.1 Sphingomicrobium sp.
CCTGCAGCGCGCGGATTGCGGACGTAATTGTTCCAAGCGATCCACAGGCCGATCAGCATCGCGATGCTCGGCGACAGCTTCACGAGAAGCGGCGAATGCTCCGCAACCTCCATGAGCTCGCGGACAAAGGCGATGCTTCCGCGCCAGAATTGAGGCGCGCGGTCCGGGTCGACGAAGACGCCGTGGAAGATCTGCCCCGCCAGCAATGCGCCCACGGCTAGAAGGCAGATCGGGACGAGCATGGTCAGCGGGCTCTCGTGCGGGTGATATCCGCCGGTACCCGTCGCGACCGCGCGCGCGTCATGGGCGCTGTCGCCATGCTCTCCCGAGGGATCCTCATGATCTCCGTGGAGAGCGTGCTGGACATGCTCGGACTCAACCCAGCGCGGCTGGCCGAAGAAAGTCATGAATATCAAGCGCCAGCTGTAGAAGCTGGTCATTAGCGCGACGAGGACTCCGAGCCAGAACGCGACCTCACCGGAGACCGAGCCGCTGGCCCACGAATCCTCGATGATCGCATCCTTCGACCAAAAGCCGGCGAAGCCGAGGCCCGGGCCGATATCGAGACCCACGCCGGTGATAGCGAGCGTGCCGATCACCATTACCCAGAAGGTGATCGGGATCTCCTTCCGGAGCGCGCCGTAATAACGCATGTCCTGCTCGTGGTGCATGGCGTGGATCACGCTGCCCGCGCCGAGGAACAGCAAGGCCTTGAAGAAGGCGTGCGTGAACAGGTGGAACATGGCTGTGCCGTAAGCGCCGACGCCGGCGGCGAAGAACATGTAGCCGAGCTGCGAGCAGGTCGAATAAGCGATGACGCGCTTGATATCGTTTTGGACGCACCCGACCGTCGCCGCGAAGAAGCAGGTGATGGCACCGACCCAGGTGACGACGTGCATCGCGGTGGACGATGTCTCGAACATCGGCGACATCCGGCAGACCATGAACACGCCGGCGGTGACCATCGTCGCCGCATGGATCAGAGCGCTGACCGGGGTCGGGCCTTCCATCGCGTCGGGAAGCCAGGTGTGTAGCGGCAGCTGCGCGGACTTGCCCATCGCACCGACGAACAGCAGCAGGCAAAGCAGAGTCATCGTGTCGACGCGCAACCCTGCAAAGCCGATGGTCGACCCGGCCATTCCCGGCGCCGCGGCGAGGATCGCTGGTATCGAGACGGTTCCGAACACCAGGAAGGTTCCGAAGATGCCGAGCGAGAAGCCGAAGTCGCCGACCCGGTTGACGACGAATGCCTTCAGCGCCGCCGCATTGGCGCTCGGCTTGTAGTACCAGAAGCCTATCAGGAGGTAGGAAGCGAGGCCGACTCCTTCCCAACCGAAGAACATCTGGATGAGGCTGTCCGACGTCACCAGCATCAGCATCGCGAAGCTGAACAGCGACAGATAGGCGAAGAAGCGAGACTGGCTCGGGTCCTCCTCCATGTAGCCCCAGCTGTAGAGGTGGACGAGGCTCGACACGGTTGTGACGACGACCAGCATCACTGCCGTCAGGCTATCGACGCGGAGCGCCCAGTCGACGCTGAGGGTGCCCGAATGAATCCAGTCGAGCACCGGCACGACAGTCGGCTGCGCACTGCCTGAAATATACTGGAAGAAGATCGGCCAGCTGAGGAGCGCACCGATGAACAGCGCACCCGTCGTTACGGACTTCGCCGCACTCGCGCCGATCCAACGGCCGCCCAGGCCAGCGATGATCGCCGCAAGAAGAGGCAGGAAAACGATGAAAACTAACGGATGCATCAGCCCCTCATCCTGTCGGCGGCGTCGACCGCAATCGTGCCGCGGCGGCGGAAGAAGATGACGAGAATGGCTAGCCCGATCGCGGCCTCTGCGGCGGCGACGGTGAGGACGAACATCGCCAATACCTGCCCTGTCAGGTCACCGAGGAAGGCCGAGAAGGCCACGAGATTGATGTTCACCGCGAGCAGGATCAACTCGATCGCCATCAGCATTAGGATGACGTTGCGGCGGTTGAGAAAGATCCCGAGCACGCCGATCGTGAACAGCACGGCGGCGACGATCAAATAGGCGTTAAGGCCGATCATAGCTTCATCCCCTCGCCTACGCCCGGGTGGGTGACCTTCACGGCGTCGTCAGGACGGCGGCGGAGCTGCCGAGCCGCCCTCGGCGTGCGCGTATCGCCGCGGCTGCGATGGGTGAGGACGATTGCGCCGATCATCGCGACGAGGAGGATCAGTCCCGCAAGCTCGAACGCGAAGAGGTAACGGCTGTAGAGCAGCTGCCCCAGCGCGACGATGTTCGGAACGCGGGCCGCTGGGATCTGCTGGCCGGCAAGGGATGGGCCAGCCTTGTGCGCGATCTCGGCAACGATCATTTCGCCGACAAGCACGAGCGCGATGATGATCCCGAACGGAAGGTTGCGCGTGAAGCCTGAGCGCAGCTGAGCGAAGTCGATGTCGAGCATCATCACGACGAACAGGAACAGAACCGCGACTGCGCCAACGTAGACGATGACCAGGAGCATCGCGATGAATTCGGCGCCGACGAGCAGCATCAGCCCCGCCGCATTGAAGAAAGAGACGATCAGCCACAGCACGCTGTGGACCGGATTGCGCGCAAAGATCACCGCCAGCGCACTGGCGATGGTGAGCGTCGCGAACAGGTAAAAGGCGATGGTGGCGATCAAACGGGGGACCCTGTTGCGGCGCGCTTATCGGTAGGGGGCATCGGCGGCAAGGTTCGCGGCAATCGCCTGCTCCCACTTGTCGCCGTTGGCGAGCAATTTTGCCTTGTCGTACAGCAGTTCCTCGCGCGTCTCTGTCGCGAATTCGAGGTTCGGCCCTTCGACGATGGCATCGACCGGGCATGCCTCCTGACAGAGCCCGCAATAGATGCATTTGACCATGTCGATATCGTAACGCGTGGTGCGGCGGCTGCCGTCCTCGCGCGGCTCGGCTTCGATCGTAATCGCAAGCGCCGGGCAGATAGCCTCGCACAGCTTGCACGCGATGCACCGCTCCTCGCCGTTCGGATAACGGCGAAGCGCATGCTCGCCGCGGAAGCGCGGAGATGTCGGGATCTTCTCGTAGGGATAGTTGATCGTCGACTTCGGCTTGAAGAAGTACTTCAGCGTCAGCGCGTGCGCCTTAAGGAATTCCCAAAGCGTGAAGGATTTGACCCAGTGCTTCATGCGAACCTCGTGAACATCAACCATCCCGACACGAGGACGACAAAAACAAGGCTGAGTGGAAGGAAGACCTTCCAGCCGAGGCGCATCAGCTGGTCATAGCGGTAGCGCGGCACCGTCGCCTTCACCCAGCCGAAGCAGAAGAAGAAAAGCAGC
>DASQYQ010000047.1:0-3584 GCA_035639115.1 Sphingomicrobium sp.
AACTACGCTCGGATCATCGAATTCCCCGGCTATGCCAGCTTCGCCCAGGCTTTCGCCGGCACCATGCCTTATTCGGAATCGATCGGGTTCAACGCGAACACCGACGATCCGACGAAGATCGACTTCACAAGCTACGTCGTCAGCCATGAGATGGGGCATCAATGGTGGGCTCACCAGGTCGTCGGCGCCGACATGCAGGGCGACACCAGCTTCAGCGAGACACTCGCCCAGTATTCGGCCCTGATGGTGATGAAGCACATGTATGGGCCGGACAAGATCCGCCGCTTCCTGAAGTACGAGCTCGACTCCTACCTTCGCAGCCGGGCCGGCGAGGCGGTCGAAGAGCTTCCGCTCTATCGCGTCGAGAACCAGCCCTACATTCACTACCGCAAGGGCTCGGTCGTGATGTACCTGCTTCAGGAGCGGCTCGGAGAGGATGCAGTGAACCGCGCGCTTCAGCGCTTCCTTGCCGAGTGGCGCTTCAAGGGCCCGCCCTACCCGCGCTCGATCGACCTCATCAACGAGTATCGCAAGGAAGCGAAGACACCCGAGCAGCAGCAGCTGATCACCGACCTGTTCGAGAAGATCACCCTCTACGATCTCAAGGTGAAGGACGCCATCACGAAGAAGGATGCGACCGGCTGGACGACGACGATGACGATCGACGCCGACAAGTTCTACGCCGACGGCAAGGGCAACGAGACCAAGGCGCCGTTGAAGGAGTCGATCGAGGTCGGCCTCTTCACCGCCCGCCCGGGGTTCGGCGAATTCTCGTCGAAGAACGTGATCGTCATGGGCCGCCAGCCGCTTCACAGCGGCGAGCAGAAGATCAGCCTGCATACGACCCAGAAACCGACCTTCGCGGGCGTTGACCCCTATAATTATTACGTCGACCGCAACAGCGACGACAATGTGAGGGACGTAACGGCGGGGTGAGGCCCGGGGCGCCACCGCATCGGTAATTCCACTGATGGCTTAATTGCGCGTCACGTCCACGTTCAGCGAATGGCTGAATGGTTTCGCACGGCGCCTATCTGGCTGCTTGGCCTCATTCTCTTCATCTTAACTGCAGGATTAGCGCTGGCGGGCGCTCGGCTCAGCCGCAGGATATCGGAAAGGCCAGGCCGTTGGGGGAAGCTCACCGAGGCGCAGGAAGGCTATGTCGTCGGCACCGTCTACACCCTGTTGGGGCTCCTCATCGGCTTCACGTTCGCAATGGCTGTGGAGCGTTTCGAGACTCGGCGGCAACTCGTAGTCCAGGATGCGGATTCGATCGAGGAATTGTATCTCCGCGCGCAACTGCTCGACGAGCCGCACCGAACCAGGTTCAGCAATCTCCTCGTCCGCTACACGGAGAACCACATCCAGTTGGCGCAGAGGCATCATGACGATGCCGGTGCCGCGAAGCTCATCGCTGACGACCAGCAACTCCTCCGCGATTTGTGGACAGCAACCGTCCCGGCTTTCCAGAGCATCAGGACGATCGATTTCTCCAGTTCCTTCGTCGACAGCGTCAACCAGGTCGTAAGGGCGGATGCCGATCGAAAGGCGGCGCGGCGCGCGCAGATCCCGACGACCGTCATCGTGATGCTGATATTCTATTCGCTCATTGCTGCCGCGCTTCTCGGGGCAGTGATGAAGGGCCGCAAGGGCGAAGCCGCGGCCGTGATAATGCTGAGCCTATCCGTGCTGGCCTTGATGCTGATCGTCGACATCAACCGACCGGTCAGCGGCACAATCCACGAGTCGCAGGAACCGATGAAGCGGATGCTGATGCGGCTGAAGGCGAACCCGCCCGCCGTTTATCAGCGCTTGGCGCAGCCGGCGGTGAAGGTCGCTGCTCAGCCTTAGCTCAGGGCGATCATCCACTGTGCGATCGCGTCGAGCGCGTCGGCCTCGGCTTCCGCCGACGTGCGCCCGCTCTTCGCCGACACCTTGATGCTGTGGTCGGCGCCCTCGACGATGTGAAGAGTGGCGCGGTCGCCGAGACCCGCGACGACGGATTCTAGTAGATTCATTTCCGCGAGGGCGTCGCGGCTGCCGGAGACGAAGAGCATCGGCACGTGAACTCGGGCCAGATGCTCGGCACGCTCGATGCCGGGTTTGCCTGCTGGATGCAGCGGAAAGCTGATGAAGACGAGCCCACGCACACCCGGGACGGGCGATTCGGCCTGGGTCTGCGACGTCATTCTCCCCCCGAACGACCGCCCGCCCGCGAAGAGCGGCAGGTCTGGCGCGAGCCGAACCGCCTCTGCAGCCGCCGCGCGAACCGCGGTATGTGCGATCCTCGGCGGATCGGGCCGGCCAGTGCCCCTCTCCATGTAGGGAAACTGATAGCGGAGACTCGCAATCCCGCGCTCGGCGAGGCCGCGGGCGTTCGCCTCCATGCTCCGATGCATCATCCCGACCCCCGCGCCATGCGCGAACAGATAAAGCGCCTTGGCATCGTCGGGCCGAAGCAACAGGCCCGAAACCCCCTCGCCGCCGACCTCGATGCCAAGCTGCACCTCTTGCACGGCTAGGCCGCCGCCACCTTCTTCTCGGCGTCCCACCGTGCCGTCAGCTCGCGCGCAGCTTCGACGTCGGGCGGAAAGTCCACCTCGCCCCATTCCTCGCCCTTGATATCGAGCGTCCAAACTTCGCCGGCCTGCGCGAGGTGATGGATAACCCGCAGATACCAGATCGTGGTGCCCTCCGCCGTCCGCATCGCGCTTTCGATCGCCCGGCGGAACTGCTCGGCACCGCCGCCACGGAAGGCGAGCAATCCTATGGACTCGGCATTCACACCTTCGGAAATACGCTTCCCGATCCCGTGCAGTCGGCCGTCATCGCCGGCGACTACCTTCATGTCGTCCTCATCGTACCAGTCCTTCCGGTCGATGGTGACGCAGATGCCGGCCCGCTGATTGGCGACAACCCGAGCCATCAACTCGTCCGAAACCAAAGTGTCGCCGTTCCACACCAGGCAATCGCCGGCCAGCTCTTCGCGCGCCATAAACAACGAGCCGGTATTATCCGCGACCTTGTAGAACGGATTGAAGATGGTCCGAACATTCGGGCCGCGTCTCCGAGCCTCAATCGACTGGTTCACCAGCTCGTCGTGGAATCCCGTAACGACGATCGCCTCGCGGACGCCGTTCGCGTCGAGCGTATCAAGCTGCCGGTCGAGCAGCGTGCGGCTGTTGAAGTCGATCAGGCACTTGGGCTTGTCGTCAACCAGATGGCCGAGCCGCGACCCCTGCCCGGCGGAAAGGATGATCGCTTTCATTTCGAGCGCCCAACTGCCTTGGAAATGAGGCCGCGATTGGGCATTAGCATTACTGCCGCTTTCATGAGGGCATCCGCGTGAAGAAGATCGAAGCGATCATCAAGCCGTTCAAGCTCGACGACGTGAAGGATGCGCTGCACGACGTAGGCGTCTCCGGGATCACTGTCAGCGAGGTCAAGGGCTTTGGCCGTCAGAAGGGTCATACAGAGCTCTACCGAGGCGCCGAATATGTGATCGACTTCCTCCCCAAGGTGAAGGTCGAGGTGGTGGTCGAGGACAATCAGGTGGACAATGTCGTCGAGGCGATCGAGAATGC
>DASQYQ010000048.1:0-3191 GCA_035639115.1 Sphingomicrobium sp.
CGTTGCCGACCCGGATGGCCACATCTGGGAAATCATGTGGATGGACGCGGCTGCAGCCGAACGCGGCGCAGACGCTGTCCAGGAAGCCATCGCAACTGCGATTTGAGGGGAGCGGAACCATGCCGATCGACCCCAAGGCCGATATCGAGATCACCGCATTCCGCTGGGTGCCGGAATTCGCGCAGGGACTCGTCAGGGATTTGCGCATCCGCTGGGCGCTCGAGGAAGCAGGCCTGGATTATCGGGTGCGGCTCCTCGACGTTCAGTCGAGGCCCTCGGACTATGTGAAGGAACAGCCGTTCGAGCAGGTGCCATTCTTCAGCGATGGCGTAGTCAGAATCTTCGAAAGCGGCGCCATCCTCATATATATCGGCGAAAAGGATGAAGCACTCCTGCCGCGCGATCCACAGGGCAGGTACGGCGCGATCCAGTGGGTCTTCGCGGCGCTGAACAGCGTCGAGCCGGCGGTTCAGCATCGCGTCCTCATCGATACCTTCTACGCCGACCAGCAATGGGCGAAGCTGAGGAAGCCCAGCGCCGACGAATTCGCTCGGCTGAAGCTGAAGCGCGTCGCCGACCGGCTAGGCGACAAACAGTGGCTTGAAGGAAACCGCTTCACGATCGGCGACCTGATGATGGTCACCGTCCTGAGGCTCGCGGACAGAGGCGGGCTTCTCAGCGACACGGCCAGTCTCGCCGAATATGTGAAGCGAGGCGAAGCGCGTCCGGCGTTCCAGCGCGCCCTTGAAGACCAGCTCGCGGCATATCGCGAGCATCAACCCGAAGGAGTCGCAGCATGACCTATTTCGAAGGATTCATCGTCCCGGTGCCCGCGGGCAACAAAGCCGCGTACGAAGAGCATGCCGCGACATTCGCGCCGCTGGTTCAGAAAATCGGAGTCGAACGAATGGTCGAGTCTTGGGACAATGACGTTCCCGAGGGGGAGGTCACCGACTTCCGCAAGGCGGTCGACGCCACGGCGGACGAGAAGATCATATTCTCCTGGTTCGAATATCCGAGCAGGCAGGCGCGCGACGCCGCCAACCAGAAGTTCATGAGCGATCCTCAGATCGAGGCGGCGGCCCGGAACGAAATGCCCTTCGACGGCAAGCGCATGGTCATGGGCGGCTTCGACGCGATCGTCGAGGAAGGGACCGCTGGCAATGGCACTTACACGGACGGGTTCGTCGTTCCGGTGCCGGAAGACAAGCGCGAGGCCTATCGCGAACTCGCCTCCAAAATGGCGACAGTGTTTCGGCAGAATGGCGCGAACAGGGTCGTCGAAGCCTTCAGCGATGACGTTTCCCACGGCAAGGTGACGGATTTCTATCGCGCGGTGAAAGCCGAGGACGGCGAAGGCGTCGTCTTCTCCTTCATCGAATGGCCGAACAAGGAAGTGCGCGACCAGGCCTGGGCCAAGATCATGGCCGACGAAAGCAATCGCCCGCAGAAAATGCCGTTTGACGGCAAGCGCATGTTCTGGGGCGGGTTCGACAAGATCATCGACACTGCCCAGTCGCAAACGCAGCAGCCGCAGGCGGCGATTACCGCCTGACCGCGGCCTTTTCCCAAGAACAAGGAGATCGAACCATGACTGACGTTCGAGATGCCCCCGCGCCCACTGACCAGCAAGCGCGCACCGGTCCGAACCCAACCGGCGATTTCATCTGGTACGAGCTGATGACGACCGATTCCGATGGCGCGAAGGCCTTCTACGACGCGGTCGTCGGCTGGAGCTTCGGCGAAGGCACTCCGGAATTTCAGGGCTATCGGATGATCAACACGCCCGATGGCGGCTTCGCAGGCGGCGTGATGCCGATCAACGCGGAAATGCAGCAGCACGGCGCAAGACCGATCTGGCTCGGCTACCTCCACGTCGACGACGTCGACCACAAGGTGGCCTCGATCGAGGCAGCCGGCGGCAAGGCTCTGATGGGCCCGACCGACATCCCCAGTGTCGGGCGCATCGCGATGGTCTCCGATCCCCAGGGCGCGCCCTTCTACGTCATGAAGCCGATCCCGCCGGCCGGGCGCGAGAACGAGCCCAGCACGGTCTTCTCGCCCAGCAACCCGGGCCGCTGCGCCTGGAACGAACTGTCGACGAGCGACCCGGCCGCGGCTCGGCGCTTCTACGGCGAGCAGTTCGGATGGACCAGCGACGACTTCATGCCCATGGGTGAGCACGGCGAATATCGCTTCATCGATCATCATGGGCTGAGGCTCGGCGCCATCGCCGGCACGATGCAGGGCCAGCAGCCGCACTGGCGCTACTATTTCCGAGTCCCGTCAGTCGGCGGGGCGAAGGAGACCGCCGAAGCAAAGGGCGGAAAGATCCTGATGGGTCCGATGGAGGTCCCCGGCGGCGACCATATTGTCATCGGAATCGACCCGCAGGGCGCGGAATTCGCGCTCGTGGGCCGGCCGTAGCGCGCTCAATCGACAGGGGTCCGCCGGCGCAATGCTTATGCGCCGGCGAGCACCCTCACACGCAAAGAAGGAGGGATTAGAATGGCCAGCAAGCTGACCACGTGCCTGTGGTTCGACAAAGGCGAAGCTCGCAAGGCTGCCGAATTCTATGCTTCGCTGTTCCCGGACACGAGCGTTGGCCCGCGCCATTCGGCGCCGACCGATTTCCCAAGCGGTTCCGAAGGCGACGAGCTGACGGTCGAGTTCACCCTCCTGGGCCAGCAGTTCGTCGGCTTCAACGGCGGGCCGAACTTCAAGCCGAACGAAGCGGTAAGCTTCATGGTCCTCACCAACGACCAGGAGGAGACCGATCGTTACTGGAACGCGATCACTCAGAATGGCGGCGAGGAAAGCGCCTGCGGCTGGTGCAAGGACAAGTGGGGCTTCTCCTGGCAGATCACTCCGCGCGTTCTGCTCGAAGCGACGACGAGTTCCGACAAGGCCGCGGCCCAGCGCGCATTCCAGGCAATGATGACGATGAAGAAGATCGACATCGCGAAGATCGAGGCCGCACTTCGCGGGGAGAGCGTCGATGCGTAGGCTTACCGGCGCGGTCTTCATTTCGCTGGATGGGGTCATGCAGGCACCCGGTGGCCCGGAAGAGGATCCGAGCAGCCAGTTCAGCCTTGGCGGCTGGGTCGCACCTTATTGGGGCGACAGCCCGTTCGATGACGTCATCATGGGCGAGTACGACCTGCTGCTGGGAAGGCGGACGTACGAGATCT
>DASQYQ010000049.1:0-5372 GCA_035639115.1 Sphingomicrobium sp.
CGAAGCGGCTGAACGGCCGTCCCGACAGGTCGATCAATACCTGCGCCGCGGCCTCATCCATTGGCAGTGCGAAGCCGAAGCGGCCGATGCCGCGCCTCTCGCCGAGCGCTTGGGACAAGGCCGTTCCGAGCGCGACTGCGCAATCCTCGATGCTGTGGTGGGCGTCGATCTCCAAGTCGCCATCGCAGCTCAGCACCAGGCTGAAGCCTCCATGCGCGGCCACCTGGTCGAGCATATGGTCATAGAAGGGCACGCCGGTCTGAACTTGCCGCGGCGAGGCTGCGTCGAGATTCACGGCTACCGCGATCCTAGTTTCCTTGGTGTCCCGCACGAGCTCGGCTCGGCGGAACGGCTGAGTCTTATCGAGGACGCCGAAGGCGGACAGCGCCGCTTCGTTCTCCGCTTCGGTGCCGATGGTCAGCCGAAGGCCTCCCGGCGCGGCGTTGGGGCGGAAGCGCACGCGGATCGCAAGCGAACGCAGTCTAGCCGCAAGGGCTTCGGCGTCTTCGACCTCAAGGAAGAGGAAATTGCCGCCGCCGTTTCGGATCGACTTCACGATGGGCGAAGCCTCGAGTAATGGCGCGAGCCGGTCACGCTCGGCTTTGATCCGCTCGATCCGCTCCTGATGAACCACCCTCCGCGCTGGGCTCAGCGCAGCCAGCGCCGCCTCGACGGAAGGGCTTGGCAACGGGTAGGGCGGCAGCGCCCGCGCCGCGATAGAGATGATCTCCGCGTTGCCGATCGCGCAGCCAACGCGCGCTCCCGCCAGCCCGAAGGCTTTCGACAATGTCTTCAGGACCACGATGTTCGGCCGCTGCGCCGCTTCGGCAGCGAGGCTCGGCGTGGACGAGAAGTCGAGATAGGCTTCGTCCACGACGACGATCACTTCGGCCAACGCATCGGCAACCTTGAGCACCAAGGCTGGATCGACCTCGTTTCCAGTCGGATTGTTGGGCGAGCAGATGAAGGCAAGCTTCACATTTGCGTCGTTGACGATTGCGGCGACAAAATCGTCCGCGTTGAAGTCGAACTCAGAGTCGAGGGGGACCTCGACCAGACGGGCACCCTGCAACCGCGCGAAATGCTCATAGGCCGTGAACGTCGGTGCGCAGATCGCGATCGCGTCCACGGCGGGCCTGCAGAAAGCCCGCACGAGCATGTCGATTGCGTCGTCGGCGCCGCGCGTGATGACCAGCGCTTCCGGCGCGACCCCGTAGAGCGCCGCCATCGATGCGCGCAGTCTTTGCGGCTGCGGTTCGGGGTAGCGGTTGATCGTGGCTGCAAGCGGCCCGTCCGAAAGCGGTGGATAGGGGTTCTCATTGGCGTCGAGCTTGATCGCATGCGCGCCGACTGCGGAATTGGCCGCAGCAGCGATGTCGAACGGCTTCAGTTCGAGGATCTCCGGACGGGCGAGACGAGCGGCGAGCGACGTCATGCGACCTTCCCCAACCGCACATCGGCCGCGCGGGCATGCGCCTCGAGCCCTTCCATGCGCGCGAGCAAAGCCGCCGGCTGGGCGATCATTCTCGCCGCCGCTGGACTCACGGTCTGAACGCTCATCGACTTGAGATACGTGTAAGGAGACACGCCGCTCCACGCCTTCGCGGCCCCATCGGTCGGGAGCACGTGGCTGGAGCCCGCGAGATAATCGCCGAACGTCTCAGCCGCGAGCGATCCGGCGAACACCGCGCCCGCGTTGCAGACCAGCGGCACCAGCTTGTCGGCCGCGGCGACCGCGAGTGAAAGGTGCTCGGGAGCGTAAAGGTTGGCGACGTCCACCGCCTGCTCAAGGTTCCGGACGAGGATCAGCCGAGCCGAGCTGAGCGATCCCGTCACAATGGCAGATCGCGGCAGGTCCTGAACCTGGCCATTGATCGCCCGCTCGACGTCATCGAGAAGGCGTTCCGAAGGGCTGACGAGAATGACCTGGGCCGCAGCATCATGCTCGGCCTGCCCGAGCAGGTCAGCCGCTACCACGGCCGCTTGTGAGCTGTCATCGGCAATGACCATCAACTCGCTAGGGCCCGCAGGCATGTCGATCGCGGGGCCTGCGGGCATGCTTCCAACCAGCCGTTTGGCTTCGGCCACCCAAGCGTTGCCGGGACCGCAGATTTTGTCCACCCGAGGGATCTGGGACGCGCCGAAGGCGAGCGCGGCGACTGCCTGGGCACCCCCCACCGTCCAAAGTGCCTGCATGCGCGACAGCTGAGCCGCGAGGGCTACGAGTGGGTCGAGCCCGCCTTCGGGCCGGGGCGGAGTGACGGCGACGATCTCGCGGACACCCGCGACCGCCGCAGGTATTGCCAGCATCAGCAGAGTCGAAAACAGCGGCGTCTTCCCGCCGGGCACGTAGAGGCCGACGCGCTCGATTGGCCGCCACAACTTGCGAACCGACAATCCCGGGACAGTCTCGAGGGCGACGTCCGACGGCATAGACGCCTCGTGGAACCGCTGGATGTTGTCTGCCGCGAGTTCCATTGCCGCAACCTGTTCAGCCGGTAGCGATCTTCGCGCTTCGGCCGCGATTGGCGCAACGGCGACCAGCCTCGGCTCCTCGCCATCTAGCGTCCGTGCGATCTCGCAAAGAGCTTCCCAACCTCCGTCGCGGACTTGCTCGACGATCGCGCTCACCCCGTCCTGCAGCGCTCGGTCGGCGCGCAGCTCGGGCCGGGCGAGCGCAGCCCGACGCTCGCTATCGTCGAGCTGCGTCCAATCGAGCCGTCTCACAGCATCATCTTTTCAATGGGAACCACGAGGATCGCCGAGGCTCCTGCCGCCTTCAGCTTCTGGAGCGTCTCCCAGAACACGGATTCCTGGCACACGGCGTGTACGGCGAAATGGCCCGGCCGGCCGTGCAGCGGCACGATTGTCGGAGCCTCGGCGCCTGGAAGCAGCGCGGTGATGCGTCTTAGTGCCTCGCTCGACGCGTTGAGCATGATGTACTTGGATTCCTTGGTTGCGAGGACACCTTCAATGCGGCTCATCAGTCCGGCCGCGATCTCGCGCCTCGCCTCGTCCATCGACCGTCGAGTGCGGATCAGCACTGCCTGGCTCTCAAGCACCGTGTCGAGCGCCTTCAGTCCGTTTGCTTCCAGCGTCGCCCCGGTCGAGACGAGGTCGCAGATGAAGCTCGCGATCTGCAGCCGCGGCGCGAGCTCGACTGCTCCGTTCATCGTTACGACGATGGCGTCGACTCCCTTCTGCTCCAGGAAGCGTCTGAGAATAAGCGGATAGGAGGTTGCGATCCGCTGTCCGGCAAGCGATTGCGGACCCTCGTAAGCAGTCGCTTCCGGTGCGGCGATCTTGAGGCTGCATCGCCCGAAGCCCAGCTCGGCGAGCAGTTCGTATCCGGGTTCCGCCTGGCCGAGCGCGAACTCCTCGAGCACGTTCTGGCCGACGATCCCGAACTCGCAGGCACCGTCGCTAACGAAGGTCGGGATGTCGTCGTCGCGCACGAACATGAGTTCGGCGGGAAAGTTTTCGACGCGAGCAGTCAGGCTGTTCTTACCCGATTGGATACGGAAGCCTGCATCCCGAAGGAGCTCACGACTGGCGTCCGACAGCCGCCCCGACTTCTGAAGCGCAATGTGCAGGCGCGACCGGTCAGTCAGCATCGCGGCCTCTCAGACGGTCGATTGCCAGCCGATAGCCCTTATTCGGCTCCTGACGCAGGAAGCGGCCGACACGAACGATGGTCGTCGTGCTGACTCCCGTGCGATCGTGAATCTCCCGGTAGGGTAGGTCGCTCGAATCGAGCAGGCGCGCGACATGCCATCGCTCTGCCATGGTCCGGATTTCCGCCGGCGTGCACAGGTCGACCAGCAGACGCCGCATTTCGTCGCGGCTTTCCGCCGCGAGCAGCCCATCGCATAGGTCGTTCGTCAAAACGTCGATGTCCCGCGTCGCGGTGATGGGCTCAGGTGAAGCTCGCATGGGTTCGTTCTTGTTACAGCGTGTTAAAACGTTGTAACGCAAATAGTCGCGTTGTTGAGCGAGTCAACCCAGGCGATCGACTTTGACTACACTCTTCCGTCTATGTTTCAGATTGTCGCGGGCAACCCGGAAAATGTGCTAAGTATTTGAAATGAATGGCTCCCCGGGCCTGATTCGAACAGGCGGCCGTCCGATTAACAGTCGGATGCTCTACCGCTGAGCTACCGGGGAGCAGCCCATCAGGGCGCCGCGGCTAGATAGCGGAGACTTAGTTAAACGCAAGTCACTACGTGGCAAATTGCTCCATCGCGATGCGCTCGTCGAGCGCGTGCTCGGGATCGAACAGAAGCGTCAGTGAGCGATCGCGGTCGAGGCGAATCTCGACCTTCGCGACATCCCGGACCTCGGTCTGGTCGGCGACTGCGGAAACGGGGCGGTTCTGTGCCTCCAAGATCGTGAGGCACACCGCCGTATCGTCTGGAAGTATTGCGCCCGACCAGCGGCGCGGACGGAACGGGCTGATCGGAGTCAAAGCGAGCATCTTCGCCTGCAGCGGCAGAATGGGGCCCCGCGCGGAGAGATTGTAAGCGGTCGATCCCGCCGGAGTCGCAACAAGCACCCCGTCGCACGCGAGCTCGGGCAAAGCGACCCGGCCATTGACTGAAATCTCGATCTTGGCGGTCTGTCGGGTTTCCCTCAGCAGCGACACCTCGTTGATCGCCGAATGGGTGAAGCTCTTCCCGCCGACCGTCGTGGCGCGCATCTCCAGCGGAGCGACACGAATAGCCTTGGCCTCCGCAATCCGATCGGGAAGGCGATCGATCCGCCACTCGTTCATCAGGAAGCCGACCGTGCCGCGGTTCATCCCGAAGACGGGCACGCAGGCACGGTCGCCGTCGAGCATCTCGTGAAGCGTTTCGAGCATGAAGCCGTCGCCGCCCAGGGCGACGAGCACCTCCGCTCCGTCCGTATCGGCGAAGGTGAAACGCCGCCGAAGCATCGCTTCCGCCGCCTTTGCGACATCGGTATGCGAGGAGAGCAGCCCGATGCCCCGGCTAGCCAGGTCGATTGGCGCCTTGCTCTGCCCTTGCGATCCGTCCGCGGCCAAACGCTGCTCCCTAAGCCGTTTCCAGCAAGGGCAAGATAGGAGGAACGGCGGCGAAGGTCACTGTCCCGTTTCGGAGCGCGCTTGCCCGAGGCGGTTCCGAAGCATTGGGCGAGCGGTTAGCCGGTTCAGCCATGCTGACGTGGGACGGCATTAGTAAGTGGGGGAGGCGGGCGTCGGATCTCGGGGCGACGCCGCCTGTCTCCCCCACGCGTGACGTGCTGCTCGAGGCGGTGATCGCCCATGAGCAGGTCGATCTGCATTTCCAGCCGATCATCGATGCCAGCTCAGGAGCGATCGTCGGCGCCGAGGCGCTGGCACGGTCCGGTGTGGC
>DASQYQ010000050.1:0-5829 GCA_035639115.1 Sphingomicrobium sp.
TTAAGGTCCTGCAGAAGCTGAAGGACAAGGGCGCCAAGGTCGAGGGGATAGCCATTCGCGACCGACCCGCCGATCTCGTCGACTTCCTCGCTCGCAACGGCGATCCCTACGAGCGGATCGGAAGCGACCCGCAGAGCGATGTTCAGATTTCGCTCGGCTCGTCGGGGGTGCCGGAGAGCTTCGTCGTCGATGGCAAGGGCGTGATCCGCTACCAGCAGATCGGCCCGATCGAGCAAGGCGACGTGCCGATGATCCTGTCCAAACTGGAGCAGGCACGGTGAGGCGGCTGCTCTTGTTGCTTGCAATTGTCGGAGCGCAGCCATTGCTCGCGGACAGCAACCTGCCGCCGGCCTATTGGTCGAACCGACAGCTTCCAGATCCGAAGCAGGAGGCGCAGGCACAGGCATTGATGGAGCAACTCCGCTGCCTCGTCTGCCAGGGCCAATCGATTGCCGACAGCGACGCCGAACTTGCGGGCGACATGCGGGATCTCGTCCGGCGCCGGATTGCCGCGGGCGAAAAGCCGAGCGCGATCCGCGAATGGCTCATCCAGCGTTATGGGACTTGGATCAGCTACAGGCCGACCGATGAGCCGGCGGCATGGCCACTATGGCTGGCGCCTCTTGGCCTTCTCCTGGTCGGCGCGTGGTTCATTCGGAAACGCATAAGGGTGAGGCGGGGCTGATGGGCTGGCTCATCCTCTTGCTGCTCGTCGGCCTCAGCCTCGGTGCGCTGTGGCTATTCCAGGTACGCGGCGCAGCAATCACGGCAAGCGCCGCAGCGCTTTTATTGGGCGCTGCCGGCTATGCGCTTCAGGGAAGCCCCGACCTGCACGGTGCGCCGGCTCAGGGCATTGAGGGACGCGATTATTTCCCGCTGACGCAGGCGAGGCATGCCTTCTTCGGCCATTTCACTCCGGCCGAGCCGTGGCTCCGAATGTCGGAAGCCTTGGCGCGCGATGGGCAGAGCGAAGATGCGGTCGGAATCCTTCAGAATGCCGTCACTCGCTACCCCGGAGATCCCCAATTGTGGGTCGGGCTCGGCAATGCCCTCGTCGATCACGCCCGAGGTATCACGCCAGCCGCGGAGCTGGCTTACCGGCGAGCGGAAGAGGTCACGCCCGGCTATCCCGGACCGCCGTTCTTCTACGGCCTTGCATTAGCCCGTTCCGGTGACCGCGAGGAAGCGCTGAAGCTGTGGCGGAACATCCTTGCGACGGCGCCGAAGGACGCCAGCTGGAGGCCGCTGGTCGAGCAGGGAGTGGCGGCGCTCAGCGGATCGCGGTCGCCGCCAGCTCAAGCGCATTAGGCCGCGATGGGCTCATACTGTAGGTCGAGCGCTTCGGCGACGGCTTGGTGCCGGATCTTCCCGTCCGAGACGTTAAGGCCATTCGCCAGATGCGGGTCCTCCTGCATGGCCTGCTCCGCACCGAGGTTCGCGATCTTCAGCGCGAAGGGCAGGGTCGCGTTGTTGAGCGCGAAGGCGCTCGTCCGAGCGACGGCGCCAGGCATGTTGGCGACGCAATAATGGATAATTCCGTCGACCTCGTAGACTGGGTCGGCGTGTGTCGTCGCGTGCGACGTTTCGAAACAACCGCCCTGGTCGATCGCGATGTCGACGAGGACGCTGCCCCGCTTCATCGTCTTCAACATGTCGCGTGTGACCAGCTTCGGGGCCGCGGCCCCGGGGACGAGGACGGCGCCGATTACGAGCTCGCATTCCTTTACGGCATTGGCGATCGCGGCGCGTGAGGCGTAGGCGGTCTTGATCTGGCTCGAGAAAAACATGTCGAGCTCCGCCAGGCGGTCATTGTTTATGTCGTAGATCGTGACGTCAGCGCGCATTCCGGTCGCCATCTGCGCGGCGTTCACGCCAGACACGCCACCACCGAGGATCGCGACCTTTGCCGGAGCAACGCCAGGAACGCCGCCGAGGAGGACCCCGCGGCCGCCCTGTTCCTTTTCCAGATAGTGGGCGCCGACCTGGACCGACATTCGGCCCGCGACTTCGCTCATCGGCTTGAGGAGCGGGAGGGTGCCGTTCTTCGCCGTCACAGTCTCGTAAGCGATGCAGATAGCGCCTGACTTCATGAGGCCCAGCGCCTGGTTCTTGTCGGCGGCGAGGTGGAGGTAGGTAAAGAGGATCTGCCCCCTGCGGAGCATTTCGATCTCCACCGGCTGCGGCTCTTTCACCTTCACGATCATGTCAGCTGAATCGAAGACTGACTTGGCGTCCGGAAGGATCTTCGCTCCAGCCTTCTCATAGGCCGAATCCGGGCAGTCGATGCCGTTGCCGGCCTTCGTCTCGACGAAAAGTTCGTTGCCGTGCGCGACAAGCTCGGCAACTGACGCCGGCGTCAGCCCGACTCGATACTCATGAACCTTAATCTCTTTTGGCACCCCAATGCGCATATAAACGTTCGCTCCGGTTGATGTTTGCGCGGGCCTATAGACGGGCTTTTCGTCCCTGTCCCATGCGATTGCGGGGCCGAAACGACAGTGCTAGTGGAGCACGCCCGTGATTGAGGATATCGCTCGCGGCCCAGGGGATGCGAAGCAGCAGTCTGTCGAGTCTGAATCTCAAGGCATGAGCATCACCGCAACTGGAGCCGCCGAGGTTGTAACCGCGGAGCACGACCACGACCTCGTGGCCCACGGTCATCAAGGTCCGCTCTATAAGATGGCCATCGGTGCGATAGGCGTCGTCTTCGGCGACATCGGCACGTCGCCTATCTATTCTTTCCGGGAGACATTTGCGGGCCACCATCCGCTCTCGCCAGACCAGTTCCACATCAACGCCGTGCTCTCGATGATCTTCTGGTCAATGATGATCGTCGTCACCTTCAAGTACGTCACGATCATCATGCGCGCGGATAACAAAGGCGAAGGCGGAAGCCTCGCCTTGCTGGCCCTCATCAACCGCTCGATCAGCGGCAAGAAGCGATGGGCGAACGGCATCGTCATGCTCGGCGTATTCGCGACTGCCCTCTTCTACGGCGATTCGATGATCACCCCGGCGATCTCCGTCTTGTCTGCCGTTGAAGGTCTCGAGACGGTCAACAGGGGACTCGCTCCATGGGTTATTCCGATCGCGATAGGGATCCTGGTCGGCCTGTTCGCGATCCAGGCGCGCGGCACGGCGCGCGTGGGTGCGATGTTCGGGCCGGTGATGTTGGTCTATTTTGCGGCGCTTGCGGTCCTCGGTCTCGTTCACATCATGGACCGACCGCAGGTGGTCCTGGCGATGGTCAATCCGTTGAACGCAGCGGCATTCTTCATCGAAGAGCCGTTGAAAGCCTTTCTCGCCATGGGCTCGGTGGTGCTCGCCCTGACCGGAGCCGAGGCGCTTTACGCGGACATGGGGCATTTCGGCCGCCGGCCGATCAAATTCTCATGGCTCTGCTTCGTGCTGCCCGCCTTGCTGCTCAACTATATGGGGCAAGGGGCGATGCTGCTTTCGCTGTCACCGCACCAGGTGGCGACCGAAGTGAAGGATCCGTTCTTTTACCTCGCGTCGGACGCGATGCGGCTGCCGCTGGTGCTGATCGCGACTGCCGCGACGATCATCGCGAGCCAGGCGGTGATCTCCGGCGCATTTTCGGTCACGCAGCAGGCGATCCAGCTTGGTTTCGTCCCGCGGCTTCGCATTTCACATACGAGCGAGAGCGCGGCCGGTCAGATCTACATTCCGCTAGTCAACTGGGCGCTGATGACGATGGTCCTGCTGCTCGTCCTGACCTTCCGCTCTTCGTCCAATCTCGCCGCCGCCTACGGAATCGCGGTCACCGGCGCGATGCTGATCGATACGGTGCTGATTGCCGTCGTGCTGATCACTATGTGGAAGTGGAACCGCTTCCTGGTCGGCGCTCTCATCGTCCTCTTCTTCATGGTGGACCTCGGCTACTTCAGCTCGAACCTGACTAAGATTCCCGCCGGCGGGTGGTTCCCGCTGCTGGTCGGTGCGATCGCCTTCACCTTCCTTACGACCTGGGCGAAGGGCCGTCAGCTGATGATCGCGCGGATGAACGAAGCCAGCCTGCCGATGGAGATATTCATCAAGTCGGCAGCGCCGAGCGCCGCCCGCGTGCCCGGCACGGCGGTGTTCATGACAAGCTCGGCAAGCGGCGTTCCGCACGCGCTCCTGCACAACCTCAAGCACAACAAGGTGCTTCACGAGCGCGTCGTGCTTCTCACCGTCCGGATCGAGGACGTGCCCTACGTTCCAGAGGAGAAACGGCTCGAGACCAAAGATTATGGCGCGGGCTTCTTCCGGGTCTTGCTCCGCTATGGCTTCATGGAGGAGATCAACGTCCCGGCTGCGCTATCGCAGCTGAAGGACATCGGTCCGCAGTGCCGCATGATGGACACCAGTTTCTTCCTCGCCCGCCAGACGCTGCTGCCTTCATCCCGGCCGGGAATGGCGATCTGGCGCGAAAAATTGTTCGCCTGGATGCTGCGCAACGCGGAAAGCGCGATGGAATTCTTCAAGCTCCCCACCAACCGCGTCGTCGAGCTTGGGAGCCAGGTGGAGATCTGAACCTTATGAAGCCTCCGCGCATTGCGGCACTATGGCTGATACGATCTCATGGGTGGCGACGATCACGACCATCCTCGCCGCGCTAATGACCGCTTCTAACCTAGGCTCTCGAGCAACCGGCTTCGGCTTTGCCGTCTTCACCGGCGGAGCCTTGTGCTGGATCGTGGTCGCGACGGTCACGCATCAGCCGGCATTGTTGTGGACGAACGCCATCTTGTTCGCCGTCGACCTGTTCGGCGTGTGGCGCTGGCTTGGACGGCAGGCGCGAGTGGAGGAGGGCGCCCGAACCGCTGCGCAGGCGAGCGAGCACACGCCGGGCGAGGCGCTGTTCCCAGTCTCCATGCTGAGCCGTGCTTCCGTGCTTTGCGGCGGCGAGCAGGTCGGCCAGTGCATCGACGCCATGGCCGGCTGCCGGAGCGGCAGGCTAGATTATATCGTCGTTTCAGAAGGCGGGGTCGCCGGACTTGGCGAGCGGTTGCGGCGGCTGCCATGGACCGATGCGCACGTTGAAGACGAAACGCTCATCGCTCATTTTTCAGGTGATAGGTTCGTCCGTCTCGAAGAGTTGCCAAGGGACCAATGGCCGGGTCGCTGATCCTCACCGCCGAGATCGCCCAAGGGGATTTCTCCTGGCTCGAGGGCCTGCGGCGCGCCAATTATCCGCCAGAGCGAAACCAAGTGCCGGTGCACCTCACCATGTTCCATGCGCTTCCCCCCACCCTTGAAGGGGAGCTTCGCGGGCGTCTCGGGCGGATGGTTCGACGCAAGCCGCCGAGTGCAACGATCGCCGGGCTGATGGACCTTGGCGGAGGCGTGGCGTTCCGCGTCGTCTCGCCTGATCTGGACACGATACGAGTCGAGCTTGCTGAAGAACTTCATGGAATGCTCAGCGCACAGGACAGTTCTGGCTGGCGGCCGCACATCACGATCCAGAACAAGGTTGCGCCGAAGGCGGCGCGAGCTCTCAAGGAGCGGCTCGAACGGACCTTTCAGCCCCGACCGATCGGCATCAGCGGTTTGGCAATCCAGCGCTATCTCGATGGGCCTTGGGAGCGGCTCGCCGCTTACCCCTTCCGGGCTTAAGTGACTTCGCCGATCCCATCGCAGCTAAGGTCGAACGCAGCGAGACCGGATTCGAGCACCGACGCAAGCATGGGCTGATCCATTAGCTCGTTGACTGCTTCATCGACGCTGTCGCTGACGATGCCTTGGGCTTCTTCCATCGCCTCGTCCCAGTCTCCAGCCTCGTAGGTGCCTTGGCCGACCCAGCAGAAGGCCATTACTTCGGCCAAC
>DASQYQ010000051.1:0-8023 GCA_035639115.1 Sphingomicrobium sp.
CTCAGCATGCGGGTGAAATATCCCCCGCCAGGATAGAATTCGCCCACGACCATTCCCGGCCGCACACCCGAGAAAGCAAGAGTTTCGGCAGGCTTTCGGAGCGCGTCCGCAGGCTTGGCGTCCGCGGGCCTGGCGGGATCGGCAACGGCCTTGGCGATGACTGCCTGAAGTTGCGGTGAGGCCGCACTCGTTGCGAGTGGAGTAACGGCGACAAGCGCAGTGAGCAAAGGTGCGAACTGACGCATGCGATTTCCCCCGATGGTGAAAGCGCCTCGGTAATGCTGTTCGAAATGTCGCGGAACGGACTTTCGACCGACGGCGCGCGCCGAACTACCGGCCGACTAGTTAAGCGGGACGATGACCTCGTCGGGGCGGATCATTCCCAGATCCTTGCGAGTGAGCTCGTCCGCCAGGTCGGGATCCGCATGACGGGGGTCGAGGAGGTCGGATCGATGCTTGAGCTGCGCCTTCTGCTGCTCGAGCTGAGCAAGCTCGGCCCGTCGCTGAAGTAGCGCCCTGTGATAGCCGCCCCAGGCGAGGATTCCGTTCGGCCCTGCAATGGCATGGCCGGCAAAGGTACCAACGACGATGAGCGCCAGCGCGGGAAACGCCGCACGGCGGATAAGCTCGAAGATTCTGGTCCCTCCCCTCATCATGTCGAAGGAATCACGAAGGAATCCCGAACGCAAGCGAAAAGAATGATTTGGTGGATATTTCGAGGATAATTCTGTGAATTAAGCCGGTCGATAGGCCTTGATCGCGGCTCGGCCTGGATACCGGGCGGTTTCACCAAGCTCTTCCTCAATTCGAAGGAGCTGGTTGTACTTCGCCGTCCGGTCGGATCGGGCGAGGCTTCCAGTCTTGATCTGCCCGCACGACAAAGCGACCGCAAGGTCGGCGATGGTCGAATCCTCCGTCTCGCCCGAACGATGCGACATCACCGAGGTATAGCCGTTGGTCTGCGCAAGCCGAACCGCCTCGATCGTCTCGGTAAGCGAGCCGATTTGGTTGACCTTGATGAGGATCGAATTGGCGATTCCGTCGTCGATCCCCTGCTGCAACCGCTTCACATTCGTGACGAACAGGTCGTCTCCGACCAACTGAATACGCTCGCCAAGCTTGTCCGTGATGAGCTTCCACCCTTCCCAATCGTCCTCGGCCATGCCGTCCTCGATAGAGGCGATCGGATAATCGGAGGCTAGCGCGACATAATAATCCGCCATTTCCGCCGGCGTGAGGCTCTTGCCCTCGCCCTTGATCTCGTACCGCCCCTCCTTGAAGAACTCGCTCGCTGCCGGGTCCATCGCCAGAAGCACGTCGTCGCCGAGCTTGTACCCGGCGGCGGTGACGGCCTTGTCGATGAAATCCAGCGCTTCCCGCGCGGTATTGATCGCGGGCGCGAACCCGCCCTCGTCTCCAACCGAGGTCGATAGCCCCGCCTGATGGAGCGCGGACTTGAGCGCGTGGAAAATCTCGGCTCCGCACCGCAGGCCTTCCGCGAAGTCGGGCGCGCCGACTGGCATTACCATGAACTCCTGGAAGTCGATGCCGTTGTCCGCGTGCACGCCTCCGTTGAGGATGTTCATCATCGGCACCGGCAGCAGGTTGGCGTCCACTCCCCCGACGTAGCGATAGAGCGGCATCCCGAGCGCGTCCGCCGCCGCCTTGGCAGTCGCGAGACTGACTCCGAGGATCGCATTGGCGCCGAGCCGGCCCTTGTTCTCCGTGCCGTCGAGAGCGATCAATTCGGCGTCGAGCGCGGCTTGGTCTTCCGCTTCCATTCCGACGACAGACTCGGCAATCTCGCCATTCACCGCCTGAACCGCCTTCATGACACCCTTGCCGCCCCAGCGGCTCTTGTCGCCGTCGCGAAGCTCGACCGCCTCGTGCACTCCGGTCGAGGCACCGGACGGGACCGCGGCCCGGCCCATGCTTCCGTCCTCGAGCGTAACGTCCACCTCAACGGTCGGATTGCCGCGGCTGTCGAGGATTTGGCGGGCATGGACGTCGACGATCGCAGTCATGGCTTTCCTTCTTGCGTAAGCGTAACAATATGAGGGTACGCGACGCCTAATAGGCCGAGCGTTCGGGCGTGCAACTTTCGGGGCCGAGCCCCCGGAACGAAGGCCCGCGGCCACGGTTGAAGTCGCCAAAGGAGGACCCGCGATGGCTGACCAGAATACTGCCGAACTTCCCGAAGGAACCGACAAGGTAATCGAAGGAGCGAACCTCGGCGCGCTCACGACCGAGCCGACCGAACGCGATCAAGGCGGCACGATCCAGATCGACAAGAGAGACATCACCGGAACCGAAGGCAGCCTCGCCGACCGCCTCCGCAGCGGCCGCGAGAAATTCGCTAGCCAGGCCGGCGACAAGGCGCGCGGATTCGTCAGCCAGGGACTCGAGCGCACGTCCGAGGCGCTCGCCAACGTCGCCAAGATGGTCGGCGATACCGCCCCCGGCATCGATGAGCGCCTGGGCGAAGAATATGGCGGCTATGCGCGCCGCGCCGCCGGAGCGATCGAGAATGTCGCCAACGTGATCGCCGAGAAGGACCCCGACGAGCTGATCGAGGACACGCGGACCTTCGTTCGCAACAGCCCCGGAATCGCGCTCGCCGGAGCCGCCGTCGTCGGCTTCGTCGTCGCCCGGCTCCTCAAGAGCGGCCTCGCTGCGAACGAGAACGACGACGAGGATTGATGCTGAAGCCGCCGGCCACTCCGCCGCCTTCAGAACCTGAGGCGTCGATCGGCGACCTCATCGAGCGGCTGTTCGATGAGGTGATCGATTATGGCCGGGCCGAGATCGAGCTGGTCAAGGCCCGCGCTCGAGAGCTGGCCGAAGGCTATGTTCGGGCGGCCATCCTCTTCGGGATCGCAGGCGTCCTGGCGCTGGCGGGAGTCGTCACCTTGTTCGTCGGGATCGCAATCTCGCTGGCGCGGTGGATCGGCCCCTTGGGCGGAGCGATCGTCTCGCTTCTGCTCGCGGGGGCGATTGCCGGCCTGCTCGTTTGGTTCGCCCTTCGTGATGTGAGGAAAGAACCGTGAGCGACGACGACATCAAAGCAGCCGAGTTCAGGGTGGACAGGGCGCGCTCCAAAATGATCGGGACGCTGCAGGAGCTTTCGCAACAGCTCCAGCCTCACCGACTGATGGAGGAGGCCTGGGAGAAGGCGAAGGACAAGGGCGCCGATCTGGCTGAAAATGCGGTCGATGCCGTCCGCGCGCGGCCCGTTGCCGCGACGGGCGTTGTCGCCGCGATCACCATGTTCCTGGCGCGCGAGCCGCTGATGGATCTCGCCGGCAAGCTTATCGGCGCGGCCAAGGGAAAGAAACGAGCGCGTCGAAAGGCGCCACAGAGAGAGAAAACGGAGGCAGCCGAATGACCGAGGGTACGACTACCGAGACCACCGAGGATGCGGGCGCTCGCCAGCGCGCGATCGAGGCCTACGAAGGCGCCCGCGACTATGCGACCGACACGCTCGGCCAGGCGCCGCTGCTCGCGCTCGCCGGCGGGATTGCAGCCGGCGCACTGATCGCAGCCCTGCTGCCGCGCACCGACGCCGAGACCCGCGCCATCCGCCCGACGGCGCGGCGGGTAAAGAGCACTGCAAAGGCGGCCCTTGATGCGGCCAAGGGCACGGGCACGCAGCGGCTCGACGATCTCGGCCTCAGCCGCGACAAGGCCGAGGACACCATCCGCAAGCTGCTCGGTGACGTTGCCGAGGCAGCCAAGGCGTCGGCCAATGCAGCGCTCGACGCGGCACGCAATCCCGACAAAGGCTGACGGCGCGGCGCAAATCGGATAGCGAGCGGGTCATGAGCAAGCTTCACCTGGTCTTCGGAGGAAGGGTCAAGGACCCGCGCAACCTTGATTTCGACATGAACACCATCGACTTCGTCGGCATCTACGACAGCTATGCCGCGGCGGAAGACGCCTGGCGCGGCGCCGCCCAGCGCACCGTCGACGATGCCGAGATGAAATATGTCGTGGTTCACCTCCACCGGCTGCTCGAGCCGGACTTGGAGGGCGCCGTTCCAGGGATTGCGCGACCGAAGCAGACGGCGGGCTAGAAGTCGGAGATCTAGTCCGCGACTGTGACGCCCGGGCTTTGCGGGCCCCTGATCGTGATCAGCCAGATGTCCGATGGCGCCCCGATCCTCAACGGCACGTGGCTCGTTCCCAGCCCTGCCGTCACGACGAGCAACTTGCCGCGGTCTCGAACGACCCCGCAGAGGAATTTGGTTCCGTAGTCCGATCCAGTCTCCAGCGGACCGACCAGCGGCAGCACGATCTGGCCACAATGCGTATGCCCCGACAGCACGAGCCTGATCGGCGAGGGAGCGGCGGCGAATTCGTCAGGTCTGTGGGCGACCAGAACCTCCACGCCAGGCGTCCGCCTCATCTCGGCGTAAAGGTTCTGACGAACCTCGAGCCATTCGCGATGCGGATAGAGGTTCCCGATCAGTCCGCCGACCGCCAGAGGCCCTACGGCAACCGCCTCATCCGACAGCACCCGAACCCCATTGCGCGCCAATTCCGCGGTTACGGCGTCGGCGCCGGCGGAGACGTCGTTGTTGCCGCTGACCGCATAGACTCCCAGCCTCGCCTTCAGCCCGCTCAACGGCGCGATGGATTGCTCAATCGAATAGCTCTTTCCGATCGAGCTGTTGCCCACCAAATCTCCAGCAATGATGTCCAGATCGGCGTGCAGGTCATTGATCTGGCCCACAATTTTCTTGAGCCTGGCCGGGGGCATGTCGGGGCCGTGGACATGGATATCGGAGAAAAGAGCGATCTGGACGGGACGGGTGCCGGCCGGGTAGTCGGGAACAGTGAGCGTAAGTCGCCGAACAATCGGATCCTTCGTCGCATTGCGATATCCGGCGGCCACGAATGCAGCTGACGCAAGCATCATCACGAGCAGGCCAAGCTCGATTCGACGCGACAAGGATGGCACTAGGCCGCAGTATCCTGCAGCTTGTGCCGTTTCAGCGCATGGCGGAGCTGATCGTAGCTGAGGTTGAGCGCTGCCGCGGTGGCCCGCTGGTTGAAGCGGTTGCGCTGGAGCGCGTCTTCGAGGAGCTGCCGCTCATATGTAGCTACCGCAGAGCGGAAATCGTTCGTCGTCGACGGCGCGGATGCGCCGGCTGGCGAAGCCTCGTCGAATCCGCTTGCGGGCGCCGAAACGGGCGCCGAAACGGGCACCGCGTGGCTCGGCTCGGCTCCAGTGGGCGCCCATGGAGAATGGAACGGATCGAAGACGATCTCGTCGATTGGCCGCTCGGGATCCTCGTGGCGGTACACGGCGCGCTCGATCACGTTCCTGAGCTCGCGGACGTTTCCCGGCCAGGCATAGGCTTCGAGTTCGGCGGCTGCGCGCGAGGTGAACCCGGGCCAGTTCGGCCAATCGAGCTCGACGCCCATGCGCCTTCCGAAATGCTCTGCCAGAAGCGGGATATCGCCCTGTCGCGCGCGAAGCGGCGGAAGCGTGATCACTTCGAACGAAAGCCGATCGAGGAGGTCGGCGCGAAATTTGCCCTGCTCGACCTGGGTCGGAAGGCTTTCGTTAGTAGCAGCAACGATCCTGACGTCGACGCTGATCGGCTTCGACGCCCCGATCCGGGTAATCTCCCCATATTCGACCGCCCGCAGCAGCCGGTCCTGCGCGGGCATGGACAGAGTCCCGAGCTCGTCGAGGAACAGCGTTCCGCCGTCCGCTTCCTCGAAGCGACCGTGCCTAGTCTTGGCCGCGCCGGTAAAGCTTCCAGCCTCGTGCCCGAACAGCTCCGCCTCGATCAGATTTTCGGGCAGCGCGGCGCAGTTCATGATAATCAGCGGGCCGGCCCAACGGGTCGAGAGGTGGTGAAGACGCTCGGCGATGAGTTCCTTGCCGGTCCCCCGCTCGCCGATGACCAGGACGGGACGGTTGAGCGCAGCGGCACGGCTCGCCCGCTCGACGGCGTCGAGGAAGGCAAGGCTTTGGCCGATAAATTGCTCGGAACGCTCCATAATCCTCAGTCAAAATTCCGACCGACTGTTGGTGGCAAATCCCACCATTTGGCAAGGATTTTCACTGTTTTTTCGAAGGGAAAAGCGATGAATTCCCGAAAGATGTGGTTTTCCTAATATCTGGCACAGCTATTGCTTGGCTAGAGGCAGGTTTAGGGCCCTATGAGTTGAAATTCGGAGTGACTGAATGAGCATCTTTTCCCGAACACGGGATATCTTCGCTGCGAACATCACCGAGATGCTCGACCGGTCGGAAGACCCGGCGAAGATGATCCGTATGGTGATCCTCGAAATGGAGGAGACCTTGGTCGAGGTCCGCGCCTCGGCCGCCCGCTGCATTGCCGACGGCAAGGAAATGCGCCGAGCACTCTCTCGCCTCGACGAACTTCAGAGGAACTGGACCGAGAAAGCCGAGCTCGCTCTTTCGAAAGAGCGGGAAGACCTAGCCAAGGCCGCTCTTCTCGAGAGGCAGAAGGCCGCCGACATGGGCGCCGGCCTCCGCGACGAGATCAAGGTCATCGACGAAACCCTGAAGGGCTACGAAGCGGACATTCACAAGCTGCAGGGCAAGCTTCGTGAAGCGCGCGCGCGGCAGAACGCCATCGCCGCAAGGTTCGAGAGCGCCGTCACGCGAGCCAGGGCTCGCGAGCTTCTCAACGGCAACCGGACCGAGGATGCGTTCTCGAAGTTCGAGATCCTCGAGCGCCGGGCCGATTTCGCCGAGGGACGCGCCGACGCGCTTGGGATGACCGGCCCGAAGAGCCTCGAGGAGGAAATCGCCGAGCTCAAGGCCGCCGAATCCGTCGACAAGGAACTGGAAGCAATGAAGGCCGCACTAAAGGCCAGGGGAAAGTAAAAGGATATGGATGACAATATCATTCCACTAATGGCGATCGTCACGCTGTTCATCGGACTGCCGTGGCTGATCTTCCATTACATCACTAAGTGGAAAACCGCCGCGACGCTGACGTCAGGTGACGAGAAGCTGCTCGACGAGTTGCACGAAGCGGCAAGGCGCCTGGACGATCGGCTCTGCACGATCGAACGCATCATGACTGCGGAAAATCCCAACTGGAGGCAGCAGTGCCTGCCTGGCCGCGAGCGCGAGGAAAGCAGCCGGCTCCTCGCTAATGGAGAGTGAGATGGCCTACGATCGCTATCCCACGCGCCAGCAACGTAGCAACCGGCCGCAGCCGATCGACCAACGACATTATAGTGAGCCGGATTACCGACCCGACTATGGCGGCCAGCCAGCAAGCCGAACGCGCTTTTACCGCGACAAGCAGAACGGCAAGGTCATGGGCGTCTGCGCCGGCATCGCCGATTACACCGGCTTCGACGTAGCGCTGGTCAGGATATGTTTCCTTGCCGCCGTGTTCATGAGCGGCGGATCGGTCCTTCCCTTCTATTTCATTGCAGGGTGGGTTGCCCCGACAAAGCCGCAGGAACTGGAATATAGCGGCAGTGAAGAACGCCAGTTCTGGCAGGGCGTGCGCGCCTCCCCTGCCCGCGCCGCTCGCGACATCAGCTCGCGATTCAAGGACATCGACCGACGGCTCGCCGACATCGAAAGCTATGTGACGACCGAGAATCGCTCGCTTGCGCGAGAGATCGAGCAGCTTCGCTAGGCGGATATCAGGGGGAACGATCACCATGGATCCCGAAGTCACCCAGGTCCTCAAATTCGTCACCGACCTTTTCCCCTTCATCGCGATCATCGTCGCAGTGAGCGTGGGAGGGTCGCTGTTGAACAACTGGCTCAAGATCAAGAACGGCTATCCCTTGTCGAACAGCTGGGGCATGCCACTGCATCCGAAGCGGGATGAAGAATCCCTTGAGCGGATCAAGCTGCTCACGAGCGAGAACGCTCAGCTTCGCGCCGAGCTTGGTTCGATCAAGGACCGACTCGAAACGCTTGAGCGGATCGCGACCGACCAGCCGTCGCGGCTGGCGCGCGATATCGATGCGCTTTCGGTCGACAAGGGAGGGAATGCGTAATGGATCCTGCCGC
>DASQYQ010000052.1:0-2172 GCA_035639115.1 Sphingomicrobium sp.
TATCTACACGCCCTGCCTGTCGACCATCGCGACGCTACGAAGCGAGGCGAAGAGCCCGGCCTTCTCCGCGGTCGCGGTCGCTTGGCCGCTCGTGCTCGCCTGGGCGGTGAGCTTCGCCTTCTACCAAGTAGCGCTGCGCCTGGTGGTTTAGCGAGGGCGAGCGGTTCGGCCGGCCGGCGGCGAGCACCTCGCCGAGCACGCCCGAGCGCGCCAGGAGCGCTTGCAGCGCGGCGCGCACTTACCTCTTCAAGAGGCGCTAGCGTAGGCGATACTTAAGAACGCGCAAGCTTCGCGGCGTTTTATTTTCACAGCTCGTATTACTTATGAGCATCCGGCATGAATACGTCAGCGAGCGGAAAGAGTGCGGGAGTACCGTGAGCGGTTCCAGTTCAGCGAGTCGAAAGAAAGCCGGGACAGTATTCAGAGAGTCCCCGCAGCGGTCCTCGGCGGTGCGGCGCAAAGCTGCATGGTCGCGACCTTGAGATTGGCGCCGACCTTTTCGAGCGCCACCGTTCCCGGGGGTCGGCCGAGCTGCCTTCCCTCGGCATCACAACAACAGCAGCGTTCGACACAGAGGAGACATCGCAATGCCTGCAAGCTTTCGTTCCCCATATGTCATGGCCGGAGCCGCTGCCTTGGCGATTTCCGGCGGAGCCTACGCCGCGTGCACGGGCCCCGGCG
This sequence comes from Sphingomicrobium sp., assembly GCA_035639115.1. GTDB lineage: Bacteria > Pseudomonadota > Alphaproteobacteria > Sphingomonadales > Sphingomonadaceae > Sphingomicrobium. Next base: position 682 of record DASQYQ010000052.1, read on the forward strand.
CGCCCACCAACACGGAAACCCGGTGCCTCACGGCGGTACCCATTCCCGGCAACCCGCTCCAGTCGTTCGACATCAGCTTCGTCGACCCGCGGCGCGCGGAGATGTATTTCGCGGACCGCTCCAACGCCGGCGTGGAGATTATCGATACGCAGCACCTCAAATGGAAGCGCAAGCTTGGCGGCTTCGTCGGCGCCAAGCTGAACTCGAACGGGACGGTGGACAACAACCATTCGGGGCCGGATGGCGTCGCTTCGCACGGCAGGTGGCTCTACGCCGGCGATGGCGACAGCACGCTGAAGGTGTTCGACCTCAACTCGTCGTCGAATGCGCCGGCGCAGACCGTCTCCACGGGGGGCACGACGCGCCTCGACGAGATGGCGCTCACCTCGGACGGCGAGCTGCTCTTCGGTGCGAACAACGCGGAGGACCCGCCTTACGGGACGCTCTTCGCTGCGAACGGCGACCGCAGCTTCAGCGCTGTCGCGCCGATAATCAGGGTCATCATCGATCCCTCGATCGTTCCGGCCGGATTCGGGCTTTCGATCGAGCAGCCCGCCTGGGATCCGAAAACCGCGCGCTTCTATACCTCCGTGCCGATCATCGCCAATAACCCAGCCGGGTGTAACTATGGCCAGCTGCCCGGGCCGATCACCTGCGACGGCGGCCTGGCGGTACTCGACCCAGCGGCACCCACGCCCGTTCTTGGTGCGTACAACGCGGCGACAAATACTGGCGTCATCCCGCTGCACGGCTGCGGTCCGAACGGTGCGACGGTAGGCGTGCACGACAACCTGCTCCTCGGCTGCACGCAGGCCAACAACCCGAGCGACAAGATAACGCTCGTGATCAACGCCAAGACCCACAACTACACGAGTGTCGCGAACATCGTCGGCTCCGACGAGGTGTGGTTCAACGCGGGCGACCGGCGTTATTACACGGGCTCGAACCGCCAGCCCGGCGGCGCCGTGCTCGGCGTGATCGACAGCACGAGCGTGCTCATCGAAACGATTCCGCAGTCTTCGGGCTCGCACTCCGTGGCCGCGGACGCCGAGCGCAATCTCATCTTCGTCCCGCAGGTCGGCACTGCCGCTGTAGCCGGACCCGGGGGCGACACCACGGCCGTGGGCACCGGCATCTGCGGCAATCCCAACGGTTGCGTCGGCGTTTATGTGCACCATGTGCGGCGCCACCATGATCGCGACGACCGCGATGACCGCGACCACCGCGACGACCGATAGGCTTCCCTAAGCTGAAGTATCGAAGGCCGGCGGATGCCGGCCTTTCTTTTTCGCTCGCTATGGGCGGTGCAGAACTTCCGACCTGGAATGGGCTGCTGCAACAGTACTTCCGAAGGAACTGACCTCTCGGTCTACTCGCAGGCGAAGCTAGACGCCGTCGCGCGACGGCTCAACGAGCGACCCAGAAAAACCCTCGGCTTTGAAACTCCAGCCGAGCGTTATCATCGTTGTGTTGCGTCGATCCATTGAATCC
>DASQYQ010000053.1:0-4492 GCA_035639115.1 Sphingomicrobium sp.
CAGCTTATGTTCAGCCGTGCCGTCGCCCGACCGACGGCCGCTATGGCGAGAACCCGAACCGGCTCGGTCATTATTACCAGTATCAGGTCGTCCTGAAGCCCAGCCCGGACAACCTGCAGGACCTCTATCTTGGAAGCCTGATCGAGATCGGGATCGATCCGCTGAAGCACGACATTCGCTTCGTGGAGGACGATTGGGAAAGCCCCACGCTCGGTGCCTGGGGCCTCGGCTGGGAAGTATGGTGCGACGGGATGGAGGTGACCCAGTTCACCTATTTCCAGCAGGTCGGCGGGTTCGAATGCAGGCCGGTCACCGGCGAACTGACCTACGGGCTCGAGCGGCTCGGAATGTACATCCAGGGCGTCGACAGCCTATTCGACTTGCGGTTCAACGACGCGGGCGTGACCTACGGCGACGTCTTTCTCGAGAACGAGCGCGAGATGTCGGCCTATAATTTCGAAGTCGCCGACACCGACACATTGTTCGAAGCCTTCCGCAAGGCAGCGGCCGAGTGCGAACGCTGTATCGAAGCGAAGCTCCCGATCCCTGCCTACGAACAGGCGATCAAGGCAAGCCACATGTTCAATACCCTGCAGGCGCGCGGAGTGATCAGCGTCGCCGAGCGCCAGGCTTATATCGGCCGCGTTCGCGATCTCGCGAAGGCCGCCTGCGGCGCATGGCTGGAGCGCGCGCTCTGATGGCCGATTTCCTGCTCGAGTTACGATCGGAGGAAATCCCCGCGCGAATGCAGTCGGCGGCCCGCAACGACCTTGCGCGATTGTTTGCCGAATGCACGTCGGGGGCGGGGCTCAAGACCGGAAAGGTCGAGGTGCATTCCACGCCGCGCAGGCTCGTTCTCGTCGCCCGCGACGTCGACGAACGGACCGAAGCGACGCGCGAGGAGACCAAGGGCCCGCGGACATCGGCACCGCTCCAAGCGCTCGAAGGCTTCCTGCGCAAGACTGGCCTCACCAAGGATCAGCTTGAAGATCGCGACGGCGTCTATTTCGCAGTCGTCGAACGTCCGGGGCGCGGAGCCGAGGAAATCCTCGCCGAGACGGTCAAAAGGATCGTCGCCGACTTCCCATGGCCGAAGTCGATGCGCTGGGGCTCGGGCTCGCTTCGCTGGGTTCGCCCACTCCACGGAATCGTCGCTATTCTGGGCGAAGAGATCGTTAGGCTCGAAATCGACCATTTGGTAAGCGGCGCGACAACGGTCGGACATCGTTTCCACCATCCGGGTGCGATTACCGTCGGCGGCGCCTCCGACTACCTCGAGAAGCTGCGCGCCTGTCACGTCATTGTCGACCAGGAAGAGCGTGAGCGCATCATTCGAGCAGGGGCCGAGGCTGCCGCTGCAAAGGCCGGTCTTGAATTGCTGATCGACGAAGGACTGGTCGTCGAGAACGCGGGCCTAACCGAATGGCCGGTCCCCCTCTACGGCGAGTTCGACGAGGATTTTCTCGATGTCCCACGTGAAGTGATCGTCCTCACGATGCGGACCAACCAGAAGTATTTCGCCTGCACCGCTTCGGACGGGGGCCTGGCGCCCGCGTTCATTTGCGTCGCGAACGTCGCGGCGAGCGACGGCGGTGCGGCCATCGCCGAAGGAAACCGCCGAGTCCTCGCCGCCCGTCTCGCAGACGCGCGATTCTTCTGGGAACAGGACCTCAAGATCCCGCTCGAGGATCAGGCGAAGAAGCTCGATCAGATCGTCTTCCACGAGAAGCTGGGCACTGTCGCCGACAAGGCGCAGCGAATCGCGAAGCTTGCCCGATGGCTGGCCGAGAGTGGGGTGGTCGGGGCAGACCCGGGTGAGGCCGAGCGCGCCGCGCGGCTCGCCAAGGCCGACCTCGTGACAGGGATGGTCGGCGAGTTCCCCGAGCTCCAGGGCGTCATCGGCGGCTATCTCGCTCACGCGCAAGGCGAGCCCGGCGCCGTCGCCGATGCGATTGGCGATCACTACAAGCCGGCGGGGCAGGGAGACGACGTCCCATCCGCGCCCGTCAGCATCGCGGTCGCCCTTGCCGATAAGCTGGATTCCATTTCGTCGTTCTTCGGTGTCGGGCTGAAGCCAACGGGGTCGAAGGACCCGTTCGCACTGCGGCGGTCCGCCATCGCCTCGATCGAAATCATCATCCGCAACGGATTGCGCCTGTCGTTGACCGAGGCGCTGCGCGGTGCGCTGGCGAACCGCGCGGGCCAGGTCGCAGACAGCACGCCGGCGCACCAGCTGGACCGGACAGCCGACGAATTGCTCGACTTCTTCGCCGACCGGCTAAAGGTCCAGCAGCGCGAAGCCGGTGTCCGGCACGACCTTATCGATGCCGTCTTTTCCTTGGGTGGCGAGGACGATCTCGTCCGACTGTTGGCCCGTGTGAATGCGCTGCAGAATTTCGTCGAGACGGTCGACGGCACCGACCTGTTGACTGCCTACAAGCGGGCCGCGAACATCCTCAAGAAGGAAGACTGGACGGGGCCGCAGGTCATGAGTTCGGCGGCTGAGCAAGGAATTCCGCAAACCGGCGAGGAGGATCCGCTGGTGCTCGTCGAGGAGCCGGGCCTCAAGGAAGCAATTGCGGAGATGGCGTCAGGGGAGGCCGGCGCCGATCTTCCCCAGGAACGGAAGCTGATCGCCGCTCTCGAGGCCGCCGAACCGACTGCGTCGGAAGCCATCGAAAAGGAAGATTTCACAAGCGCAATGGCGGCTCTCGCCTCGCTGAGGAAGCCCATCGACGATTTCTTCGATCACGTGACAGTCAACGATCCGGACCCCGCGAAGCGGGAGCGGCGCCTCAACCTACTGATGCGCTTCCGCGATGCCGTGAACGCGGTCGCGAACTTCTCGAAAATCGAAAGCTAGAGCGGCCGATCGTCGCGATCGCGGTCCTTGACCGCGGCGTTCCGGAGGCTGTCGCGCTCCCGCCATTCCTTCTCGCGCTCCGAATGCTCGCGCTCAAGCGCCGTGCGGCGATCGACTTCGCTCTGGTAGCGGCTCTTCCATTTGCGGCGCCCCCCGGCGGTCAGGAACACGCCGATAAGCAGGCCGAGCAGGAAAACGAGAATACAGATGGCCCAGAGATTCGGGTCGGTGGTGATGTTCATTGCGCTTCCCCAACGTCGAAGGGTTTGCGGCGACTACGCTTCAGCGCGCCGCCGCGTTCCCTTCCCGGAGCAGGCTGGTCTTAGCCTGGGCCGTGGAGGAAGCTGTCGTGGATCGAGCAGCTCGCCGGGCCGAGAATGACGACGAACAAGGTCGGCAGAATGAATAGGATGAGCGGAACTGTCATGATCGCCGGCAGTCGCGCTGCTTTCTCTTCCGCGCGCATCATGCGCTGGTGACGGAACTCGGCGGAAAGGACCCGCAGCGCCGACGCGAGCGGAGTACCGTATTTCTCGGTCTGGATCATGGTCGTGACGACGCCGCGGACAGCTTCGAGATCGACTCGCTGGGCGAGGTTCTCGAATGCCTGCCGCCGTTCATTGAGGAACCCGAGCTCGATCGCCGTTAGACCGAACTCGTCGCCGAGCTCGGGATAAGCCTTGCCGAGCTCCCTGGACACGCGGCCGAATGCAGCATCGACGGTAAGACCGGCTTCGGCGCAGATCACGAGCAGGTCGAGCGCGTCCGGCAGACCCTTGCGGATCGCGTGGCTGCGCTTGGTCACCTTGTTCTTGAGCCAGATGTCGGGCGCCTTGTAGCTGCCGACCAGAACGCCTGCGACCGTGATGTAGCGGCGCAGTGCCGACCATTGCGGCTCGAAGCCCAACACGTAGAGCAGGACCACTGCAGCGACGCCGAGCACGACCGGAAGAACGAAGCGCGCAAAGATGATGAAGAAGGCGAGGTCCTTGGTGCGGATGCCCGCCTGCATCAGCCTCTGCTGGGTCTTCTTGACCTGGTCTTCCTGCAGCATCTTGAACTGCGACAGGAGCTGGCGGACATTGTCCGCTGCCTGGTTGCGGTTCGTGAGCTTCTTGCGCTTGTTGGTCGAGGCGACGATGCCGGCCTTCAGCTGCTCGCGGCGCTCGTTGAGCGCCTTCACGCGGCGAGCCATTGGGTCTTTCACCGTCGTCGCCGCGTAGATCGCGATGAGAACGGCGAAGGTCGCGACGGCGCTGAGCATCGTCGCGATGAACATCACGTCGAAGCCGAGGAGGTGCGGTCCTGTTGCGGGAGCCTGCTGCATTTGTCGTCAGTCCCCCGTCAGATCTCGAAGTTGACCATCTTGGCCATGATGGCGGCGCCAATGCCCATCCAGACCATACCGCCCATCCCGGCGACCATCAGACGCTGGTCCGTGAAGAAGCCGCCCATGTAATGCGGGTTGATCATGTAGACGAGCGTGAACACCACGAAGGGAAGTGAGCCGACGATGTAGGCCGAAGCCTTCGATTCCGAGCTCATCGCGCGGATCTTCAACTTCATCTGTGCGCGCTTGCGAAGCACGTCGGCCAGGTTCGACAGAGTCTCGGCGAGGTTGCCGCCGGT
>DASQYQ010000054.1:0-2400 GCA_035639115.1 Sphingomicrobium sp.
CTCCTCCAGTCAGGGATCGGACAAGAATCGCAATATGATCGGCTTGGTGGCGATTCGGATGCACAAAAGGCTTGCCTTCAAACTCCTCCGCAGCGGATCATGCGGCCGACGTCGGAGTCAATGCCGTTCCAGTTGGTCGAAGGGGCCGATCCATCTTTCCTCCCCTGCAGTTGTGGCGATCCGCCATCCTGAGAGCGCCGTCCAGCCAAGTGGTTCAAGAGACGCTTTGCAAGCGGAACCTAATCTGGCTTCCGACGCCGGGGCGCTGGTCGTATCGCGCGGATCCGTTCGGGGTTTGGCACCGTGGGTCGCTCTACGTCTTCGTCGAGAGATTCGATTATTCTGACCGGCACGGGCGAATCGAAGTGATGACCTACAGCCCCGAGCTCGACTTGCTCTCGGTCGATCTCGCGCTTCGGGAGCCATGGCATCTTTCCTATCCATTCCTGTTCTCGAGCGGGCAGGACCATCTGATGCTACCGGAAGCGCGCCAGTCGGGCCGCCTGACGCTCTACCGCGCCCACTCGTTCCCGCTCGGCTGGAAAGCCGAGCTGACCATTCCGGTGCCACCTGGTGCCGTGGATGCGACGCCGCTGTTCTGGAACGACAAATGGTGGCTCTTCTATTGCGTCAAGCGGACGGTCCCCGAGCGCACCAATGAGCTTCATCTATCGTTCGCCGACGCACTTGGCGGACCGTGGAAGCCGCACGCATTGAATCCGGTATTAAAGGGCCTCGCAAATGGTCGCCCGGGCGGCTCGCCTATCGCAATGGACGACCATATTTGCCTCCCCGTCCAGGATTGCAGGAAAGGATATGGCGGCTCACTAAGGCGCTTGCGGATCACGCTTCTCGACGAGACTCGTTTCGAAGCCGACGATCAGCCCTGGCTTCACGCTCCGGCGGCGTTCGCGCCCTTCGACCAGGGCCTCCACACGCTTTCTTCGTCGGGTCCCGTGTCTTTAATCGACTTGAAGCGGATCGACCGATCGCCAATGGCGCGCGCTCTGAACCGCTGGACCAGGAACCCTCGTCGGCCCCGTTAGGCTCAGTGGGTGAGTCGGCGATTCCGAGGCCGAGCTTGCCACCTCATCATCGATACACGCCAACTGATCCAGACGGAGCTCCAGACGGTTTCCGACGACGCCCTTCCGTGGCTTTCCGGAGAAATGGGTCTTGCCTGCTGGTTCGTGCGGCTGCTCGGCCTTAACGGAAGCAAATCCCGCCCGACCGAACCTTGGCGATCATCTCGCGAACGCGCTCGGCTCGGGACACAAGGATCGGATCCTCGACTTCGTTGCGGTCGTGATAGCGTCCATGAGCGCGTCGATCCCGCTCGCGCATGCCGTCCCGGTCCTTGTACTTGAGCGGCATCTCCTCTTCTGACCGTGTGACGTAGTGATTGATTCGCAGGTTGGAGACCGACACCTGCCGGATCGAAGGTTCCGTAATCGCATAAGGGTCGAAAGGCATGTAAGGCATGCGGGACGCCAAATGCCTGAGGTGACGGCGGCCGTTCGCGTTGCGAACCGGCCTCACCGGCATGAAGTCTTCGGTGACGAGGGAATGGCCTGGCTGAACTTTGAACAGATGGGCGCTTTGCGGTTCGGTCGCGAGTGACGGATCGACGATCGTCTTCACCCGCCGGTTTCGCGCCCACTCGGTCCTCGCCCGCTTGGTGTAGGATTCGATGGTCAGGCCTTCGGGTCGGTTCTTGTGACCCGAGCTGCCGTAGCATTGCCAGTTCACGATCACCCCGGCGTGATCTTCGTAGAGCCTGAGGACCTCAGCGACGGTCTTGCCGGTCGGCGAGAAGAGGAATTCGTCCACGTCGATGAACGCCGCCCATCGGGTGCGACCGCGGAGCTTGCTCAACGCGTCCCGGTACGCTTTGCCCTGCGCTCCGCTCTTCCAATGGACGGGCCAGTCGAAGAGCTCGACGAAGCCCGAATCTATCCAAGGCTGGAGCACGCCCTTGGCGTCATCGCTGCTGCCATTGTCGTAGAGCAACACATGCTCGATGCCCTCCAGGACACAGAATGCCAGCCATTCATCGAGATAGGGGGCTTCGTTCTTGAACAGAGTCATCGCGCACAGATAATATTCGGGCGAATCGCGTGCCTCTCCGACCGCGCGCATTGGCGCGCTCTCAATCGGGCGACTATCGGCTGAGTGACGGTGCATCAGTCGAAACAGCCGTGCGAGTCCTGGCGCTTCAACTTACAAAGACCCAATCAGGCTCAGCCGGCTCATTTGTAATTCAGAGGTAAACTGCCCGTCATCTCGGCGGCAGTCGAAAGCCGCACTGCAAGATAGGTTGGACCGGCGGTCGAGGGCGCCCTCTCGTAGATTGCCGCGATGTAATCCAAATTTCATCGGCAGTTTTGCTGATCGGGCTGA
>DASQYQ010000055.1:0-2659 GCA_035639115.1 Sphingomicrobium sp.
CGGCCGCGCCCATCGTCGCTCTGAGCCCCGAGCCACCGGCTCCGATGACGACGACATCATAGTCATGGTCGACGATCTGATAGGCAGCGGTCACCGGCTTCCCCCAAATGCGAGGGCGGCGAGCGCATAGAGAGAGATGGCGGCACCGGCGACGGCGAAGAACAGTAGCAGCGTGTTGATCACGAAGTTGCTGCCCGGCTCATGGACGTAATCGTCGACGAACACCTTCATCCCGTCGAGCGCATGCTTGAACCCGACGATGATCAGCAGCGCCATCGGGATCGCGCCACTTGGCGCCCTCAGCCATTCGGTGAGAGTCTGCGGGTCGCGCGCCGGAAGAAGCAGCATAGAGGCGACGAACCACATGCCGAGCAGGAGCAGCGCGATGCTGGTCACTCGTTCGGTCAGCCAATGCTCGCCGCCTTCGCGCGCCGAGCCGAGGCCGCGTACCTTGCCGAGCGGCGTGGAGCTGTCGCCGATGCTCACAGCTTGCCTCCGTGGAATAGGTTGAAGATCTCCGCCCAGAAGAAAGCAGTGAGGAGGATCGATCCGAGGATCGTCATGATCGCGGACGCCTTATTGGTGTCGAGCTCGAACGCGGCGCCGCTGTCCATGACGAGGTGCCGGATCCCCGACAGCATGTGCTGGAAGAAGCTCCAGGTCAGGCCGATGAGAACGATGAGTCCGATCGGGCTGTGCTCGGCTTTCGAGAAGGTCGCATAGGCCTCGGGCCCGAGCGCAAGCGCCATCAACCACCAGGTGAGGATTGCGAGTCCTGCCACCGACAGAGCGATTCCCGTGGCGCGGTGGAGGATGGAGACGACCATATGAGGTCCCCAGCGCCATATCGTCAGGTGAGGGGAAAGCGGTCTCGGTCTGGTGATTGCCATGGTGCTGCCGCTTAGGGCGCGCTCCCGCCAGAGGCAAGTTTCCGGCCACCCCCTAACCCGGTCTTAACCATTCGTGCCGCAAGAGCGCTGCAAATGGCCAAGCGAATGACGGAGATCGGACGAATGACTGGCGAGAGCGGACAGCTGCAGAGGCTTACCGACCAGCAGGTGAGCGAGCGGCTTAGCGCCTACAATCGTGCCGGGTCGCTCGACCGCGACATCGAGCTGTTCAATGAGCGCGTTCTGAGCTTTGTCGTTGCCGAAATCCGTGCGCAGTTCGGACCCGAACGCGCCGAACGCTACGGCGATATCTACAAGGGCAAGGTCGACACCGCGTGGGTTCAGTCGATCGCCGAATATGGCCGCCAGATCTTCCACAATCACACTTCGGTGCCGGAATATATCGCCGACAGGATCGAGATCGCGAACCGCGTCTTCGCCGCGCTGACCGAACATTATCATGGCGACGCTCGCCAGGTCGCGAGCTGCATTTCCGCATATTACCGAATCGACCTCATCGAAACGGACATAATCCTTGCGCAGGTCGCGCTCCTCGAAGCGATCGAGGCTGCCGACAAGCGCGGCCAGGAGAGCGAGCAATTCGAGCGTCGAGTCAGTGAGCTCGTTCGCGCCAGTACCGAGCAATCGAAGGCGCTCACCGAGCGTACGCGATCAACCGCGGCTTCGGCTCGCGGCATGCTGGGCAAGACCAGCGAGGTCGCTGCAGCGGCCGAGCAATCAGCCGTTGCGATGCGCGAGGCGGCGCAGACCGCGGCGGGACTTATCCGAGCGATCGAGGACGCTCGGGCAGAAGTGGAAGTCGCCGCGGGCGTGGCCACGCGCGCCGGCGATCAGGCCAGCCAGGCCGTGAAGGTCAGCCAGGCGCTCTCCGCTCACGTCGAAGCGATCGAATCGATCCTCAGCCTCATCCGCGACATTGCGGGGCAGACCAACCTTCTCGCGCTCAACGCCACCATCGAGGCGGCGCGCGCCGGCGATGCGGGCCGCGGCTTCGCCGTCGTCGCGCAGGAGGTGAAGAGCCTGGCGTCGCAGACTGCCCGTGCGACCGACGACATCACGACGAAGATCACTGCGATCCAGCAGGCCACTCGCCAGACCGTGGATTCCAACGCGTCGATCCAGGGCACGGTCGAGGAAGTCCAAAGCTCGGCCGATCGCATCCGCGAAGCGATGGAGCTGCAGGCGCAGACCGTGACGATGATCACCGCCGCCGTCGACGAGACCGCGCTTGCCGCCGATTCGATGAGCTCGACCATCGCCGCCATCCGCTCCGACACCGAGAATGTCGCAAAGGACATCGACCAGGTCGAGCAAGGCTTCGGCCGCTTCTCCGAGCAGATCTCCGGCTTCAGGTCGACGGCCAAGGAATTCGTGAACGGCATGGCGGCCTAAGCCGCGCACCCGAACTGCGAGCGTAGCGAAGCAATCCAGCCCCCGAACTGGATTTCTTCGTCGCATTCGCTCCTCGCCATAGCCGTCCAGCTGTTTTAAGCGGCGGCGCCATGAACATCCTCGTCACCGGAGCGAGCCGCGGGATCGGAGCGGCGACTTACGCACTTCTCAAGAAGACCGGGCATGGGGTCGTCGGCCATTCGACGAAAGGAAGCGACCAGCTTATCGCCGGCAACCTTAGCGACCCAGCCGCTCCGCGCGACATCTGGGACACTGCGCTCGACGAGCTCGACGGCGAAATTCATGTCCTGGTCAACAATGCGGGCATTTATGAAGCCGTGGCCGACAACGCGCCC
>DASQYQ010000056.1:0-5991 GCA_035639115.1 Sphingomicrobium sp.
GGCTGAGCTTCATCAGCCGGGGCGCCTTCTTCGCCGCTCCCTGCGTGATCTGGCCGGAATAGACCGCATCCTTGCTCGTGAAGAACTGCCCGACCTTGATCGGGCCCGGTTCGCCTGTGCGGTACGTGCCCTTGACTGAAAAGGAACCGTCCTTCGCCGGATAGATGGCATCGTCGATTGTCCCGGTCGCGCAATCGAACTGGACGTCGGCAAGTCCGCCTTCGAACGCTATACCGGCATGCTCGCCGCCCCAGATGCCGATCGCATGATCAGACCGCGCCGAAGCGCCGGCTGAAACGACGATCGCCAATGCCGCGACCTTCCTCGCTAGGTTCCCCCGCATAGCCCTTGCTCCAATCCCTCTCGATCCGATGATAGCAGCAAACCCTTAATCGCGCATGATTTTTGCTCCGGCACAATCGGGCCCGTCGAACATTGATACGCCCGTGCCGAAGGGAGAATCGATGGTGAAAGCCGCAGCTGTCGTGGGTCCAGCCCTGCTCATGGTCGCGGCCGTGCCTGCGCAGGCAGGCGAAGTCTTCGGCGGGGTCTACGTCCATGACGTGAAGCTCCCAACCGACAAGAGCGGGATCGAGGGCGGGGCGGACCTCCAGATCGGCTACCGCGGCGGCCCGATCGGGCATACGCCGCTCCAGCCCTATATATTCGGTGCTCTGAACACGGCCGGCCAGACGAGCTATGCGGCGGTCGGATTGTCAGCGAAGTTCGGCCACTCGATCTACATTCGGCCCGGGCTTGGGATCGCGATCCACAACGGATCCGCCGACAAGTTCTTCAGGACCGACAAGATTGCGTTCGGAAGCCGCGTCCTGTTCGAACCGGAGCTCGGCATCGGCACGCGCATCAACAGTCGACTGAGCGTCGAGGCGAGCTGGGTGCACATGAGCCATGCCCAGCTCTTCGGCGGCGAGAATCCCGGAATCGACAATCTCGGCGTTCGGCTGAGCCTCGCGCTCTAGCGCCCGACCATTCCTTCGGGCTTCACGACTCGGTCGAAGGTCTCGGCGTCGACAAGGCCGAGCTCCAGGCCGGCTTCCTTCAGAGTCTTGCCATGCTTGTGCGCATGCTTGGCGATCGTCGCCGCATTGTCGTAGCCGATCTCGGGAGCGAGCGCAGTGACCAGCATCAGCGACCGGTTCATCAGCTCGTTGATCCGCTCGACGTTCGGCTCGGCCCCCTCGAGCATCCGCTCGGTGAAGCTCTCGATGCCGCTCGACAGCAGGTTGATCGAGCGGATGACATTGGCTCCGATCAGCGGTTTGAACACGTTGAGCTCGAGGTGCCCCTGCATTCCGCCGATCGTGACCGCGACATGATTGCCCATGACCTGAGCGGCGACCATGGTCAGCATCTCGGCCTGGGTCGGGTTGACCTTGCCGGGCATGATCGAACTGCCGGGCTCGTTCTCGGGAAGCTTCAGCTCGCCGAGGCCGCAGCGCGGTCCCGAGCCGAGCAGCCGGATATCATTGGCGATCTTCGTCAGCGCGACCGCGATGACGTTGAGAATTCCCGAAAGCTCGACGAGCGTATCGTGCGCTGCGAGCTCGGCGAACTTGTTCGGCGCCGACGTGAACGGGAGCTGGGTGAGGTTCGAAACCTCCTTGGCGATCTCCTCGCCGAAGCCCTTGGGCGCGTTGAGGCCCGTGCCCACCGCGGTGCCGCCCTGCGCCAACCGCATCACGCGCGGAAGCACGCCCTCGACCCTTGCGATGCAATCCTCGACCTGCGCGGCATAACCCGAGAACTCCTGGCCGAGGGTTAGCGGGGTCGCGTCCTGGAGGTGAGTCCGGCCGATCTTCACGATCTCGTCCCAGCGCCGCGCCTGGTCGGCGAGGCGCGCATGAATCGTCCTCAGCGCCGGAAGCAGCCGTCCGTGAACCGCCATTGCAGCGGCGATGTGCATTGCGGTCGGGAAGCTGTCATTGGACGACTGGCTCTTGTTCACATGATCATTGGGGTGGACGGGCTCCTTGCCTCCGCGCTTGCCCGTCAGGATCTCGTTGGCACGCCCGGCGATCACCTCGTTGGCGTTCATGTTCGACTGGGTGCCCGAGCCGGTCTGCCAGATCACGAGCGGGAATTGGCTATCGAGATCGCCGCGTGCGACCTCGCTTGCCGCCTGCTGAATGACTTCGGCGATCTTTGGGTCAAGCCCGGCAATGCGGGCGTTCACGCGCGCCGCCGCCTGCTTGATCACTCCAAGCGCTCGAACGATCTCCAAAGGCATCTGCTCGCGCGGTCCGAAGGGAAAGTTCTCGATCGACCGCTCGGTTTGAGCGCCCCAATAAGCGTCGGCGGGAACCTGGATCGGCCCGAAGCTGTCGCTTTCGGTGCGGGTTGCAGTGCTCGGCATGAAGGACCTCTTCGTCGTCATTCCCGGCAAAAGCGGGAATCCACCATTTCTCGGCGGCGCTTTAAGCCAGGCAGACGTCCATTCAAGCCCGGCGCGGCCGACTGACCGTCACTTCTTTCGAGTGAAGTCCACGCTGACGACGTTGGAGCCGTCCTTCGGAGCTTCCTCCTTCGCTTCCTCGTCGGGGGCGTCGTTCTCGGCTTCCTCATGCTCTTCATGCGGCGCTTCGTCGGCGCTCGCGTGGAAGGTCAGAGCGAATTCGACCGCGGGGTCATGGAACTGGGTAACGGCCGCGAACGGCACGTGAAGCATCGCCGGGACGCCTCCGAATGACAGGCCCACGGAAAAAGCATCGCCTTCCACCTTGAGGTCCCAGAAGCGGTGCTGGATGACGATCGTCATCTCGTCCGGGAAGCGCTCGAGCAAATGCTTGGGGATGGACACGCCCGGCGCACGAGTCTTGAAGGTGATGTAGAAATGATGCTCGCCCGGGAGGCCGCCCGACTGCTCGACCTCGCCGAGGACTCGGCCGACCACCGCTCGAAGCGCATCCTGAACGATCTCGTCGTACGGGATCAGACTCTCGGGGGTCTCGTCGGTCATCCTGTCCGGTGGTAGCGACCGGACAACCATGGTCAAGCGGAGTCAGCCATGCCCATCGACGCCATGCAACCCTATGACGACAACAATATCTTCGCCCGCATCCTTCGCGGCGAGCTTCCGTGCAAGAAGGTCTACGAGGACGAGCATGTGCTCGCCTTTCATGACATCAACCCTCTCAGTCCAACGCACATCCTGGTGATTCCCAAGGGCCAATATGTCTCCTGGGACGATTTTTCCGCGAACGCGGGCGATGACGAGATCGCGTCCTTCGTCCGGGCGGTCGGACGAATCGCTCGCGACTCCGGACTGGTCGCGGACGGCTACCGGCTGCTCGCCAATACGGGACTGAACTCCGGCCAGGAAGTGCCGCACTTACATGTGCACATCTTTGGCGGGCGGCCACTGGGGCCCATGCTCGCCCGATAGCCCTATCGAAGGGGGATTGCCCTTGGCCCCGCAGCCGTTAGGGTCGCCGACGACTGAGAGTTCCGTAGGGGAGTAACATGGCCACCGCAGCACCGCGCTCAAGCAGCCGCGGACGAATTAAGTCGCTCGATGAAATCCTGGCTACCGCGGAGAAGAAATCGCTCAAGCGCTCGCTTGGCGCGTTCCAGCTGACCTTGCTCGGAATCGGCGCCGTCATCGGCACCGGTATCTTCGTTCTGACCGCCACTGCCGCCCAGAAGGCGGGGCCAGGAATGATGGTCAGCTTCATCGTCGCCGGAGCGGTCTGCGCGGTCGCGGCGCTCTGTTATTCCGAGCTTGCCTCGATGGTTCCAGTCGCCGGCTCGGCTTATACCTATTCCTACGCGGTGATGGGCGAGATCATGGCCTGGCTGGTCGGCTGGGCGCTCATCCTCGAATATGCGCTTGGAGCGAGTGCAGTCGCGGTCGGCTGGTCCGGCTTCATCACCGGCCTTCTCGATTCCATCGGGGTACACATACCGCACGCACTTGCCGTAGGTCCCCCGATCCAGTGGGGCTTCCTCCAGGGTGGCGAGGTCGGCGGAGTCTTCAACCTGCCGGCGGTCCTCGTCGTTGCCTTCGTCACGACGCTTCTGGTCATCGGCACGAAGGAGAGCGCAACTTTCAACGCGGTCCTGGTCGTCATCAAGGTCACCGCGCTGACCTTGTTCCTGATCATCACGCTGCCGATGATCGGCGGCCACACCGCCAACTTCCACCCGTTCGCTCCACGCGGCTGGGGCAATCCGCTGAGCTCGTCGGGGACCGGTATCCTCGGCGCGGCAGCTTCGATCTTCTTCGCTTATGTCGGGTTCGACGCGGTCTCGACCGCGGCCGAGGAAACCAAGAACCCGCAGCGGAACGTGCCGATCGGGTTGATCGGAAGCCTTCTGATCTGCACCGTCTTCTATCTCCTCGTCGCTGCCGGCGTGATCGGCTCCTTCGGCGCACAGCCATTGTTCGATCCGGCGACCGGCATTCCCTTCAAGGAGGGTTCTCCGGCGCTCTACGGCTCCGTTGCCTGCCAGGCGGCGCATGCTCCGACCGTGTGCTCGAAGGAGGCGCTCGCGCATATTCTTCGCGAGGTGTCGAACCCGCTGTTCGGCAACCTCGTCGGCCTTGCAGCGGCGATCGCGCTTCCGTCGGTCGTACTTCTGATGATGTACGGGCAGACCCGAATCTTCTTCGTGATGGCGCGTGACGGGCTTCTGCCGGAGCGCCTTTCGGCGGTCCACGAGCGCTTCAGGACCCCTTATATAGTGACCATAGTCACGGGCATCTTCGTCGCGATCGCAGCGGCCTTCCTGCCGGTCGGCACGCTGGCCGATTATTCGAACGCCGGAACCTTGTTCGCGTTCGCGGCGGTGTCGCTCGGAGTGATGATCCTGCGCAAGAGGGACCCGTCGCGCCCGCGCCCGTTCCGAACCCCGGCTATCTTCATCGTTGCGCCATTGTCGATCGCTGGCTGTCTGCTTCTGTTCGTGAACCTCAACGTGGAGTCCAAGCTGCTGTTCGTGTCGTGGACCGTCCTCGGCTTGTTCGTCTATTTCCTCTACGGCTACCGCCACAGCCACGTCGCTCGCGGCATCGTGGAGGTTCCCGAGGTTGCCTCGGAAGCGCCGGGATCGATCGGCATAGCTCCAATGCCGCACGCTCCCGCGCCGCCTCAGGACATCGAAGACTAGCCCACCAACTGCCCGGCGAGCGCCCTGAGGTCCGCCTCGGGGCGCGCGCCATAATGCTGGATCACTTCCGCTGCAGCGATTGCGCCGAGGCGAAGCGAATGCTCGAGGCTGAGCCCGCGAGCCTCACCGACAAGGAACCCTGAAGCGAACAGGTCGCCAGCCCCGGTCGTGTCGACGAGCTTTTCGATGCGCTCGGCACGAATGTCGGCCCGTTCGCCGCGGCGTGTCGCCAACGCTCCGTCCTCGCTTCGAGTGACGACTAGAGTCTCCACCCGGTCCTTGACCGCGGCGAGGGCAGTCTCGAGGTGGGCGATTCCGGCGAGGGCCTCGATTTCCGACTGATTGGCGAAGAGGATGTCGATCCGCCCCTCGTCGAGAAGCTCGTTGAAGCCGTCCCTGTGCCGGTCGACGCAGAATATGTCGGACAAAGTGAAGGCCACCTTGCGTCCCGCCTCTCGAGCCACTTCGATGGCGCGGATCATCGCGTATCGCGGCGTCTCGGGATCCCACAAATAGCCCTCGAGGTAGAGGATTGCCGACGCTCGGATCTGCTCCTCGTCGAGGGCGCTCGCCGGCAGGTGCTGGGCAGCGCCGAGGAATGTGTTCATCGTCCGATGGCCGTCCGGGGTCACTAATATCATCGACCGCGCGGTCGGCTCTCCGACATCTTGAGCAGGAGTGATGAACTCAACTCCTGCGGCGGTAAGATCATGGCGATAGAATTCGCCTAGCTGGTCGGGCGCAACCTGTCCGATGAAGCCCGCCCGGCCGCCGAGCGCTGCAATTCCCGCAGCAGTGTTGCCGGCCGAACCCCCGCTGACCTGGTGCGCGGGACCCATATGCGAATAGAGCCGCTCGGCCTCC
>DASQYQ010000057.1:0-3593 GCA_035639115.1 Sphingomicrobium sp.
AGCCGGCTTGGCAGTTGCCGAACACGAACGGTTTGCCGAGCGCCTCCGGATGTAGTTCTGCCACCTTTTTGAGGAAGATCGTATGGGCGCGCGCCACATCCTCGATCCGCTGTCCCTCCACAGGCGAGGCGGAGAAGCCGGCGAAGTACACCGGGTGCCCAGCCTTGAATGCGTCGCCGATTTCGCTGAGTTGCTTGAACCCGCCGATTCCAGGTCCCTGTCCAGCACGCGGGTCGATGACATAGACGGGGCGCTTGCGGTCATCGATCTCGACGCCATCTGGTGGAATGATGCGCAAGAGCGAGTAGTTGACCGGATCAGGCAGCTCATCGCCGCGCATCACCAGCTCACTGGCATAAATTAGGACTGAACTGACGCCATGCGCCGCCATCTCCTCGTGCTGGTTGCCGCGCTGGCGCAGAATGTCCAGAAAAAGAACCGATCTCTGCCAGAAGTCGCGCGCATAATCACCGATGGCAGAAGCTGGAATGTTCTTCTCCCAGGCGCGCATATGCGCATTGATGTCATGGAGGGCCGTAGGCGCCTTTTGCCCTATCTCGCTTGAGAATTCCTCGAGGACGCGGGGCGGCCTCAGCGCTTGGAGTGAGCTCGCATCGGTCATGGCTCGAACCTCTGTGGGATTTTAAAACGATATTTGCTCCTTGGCTGCGATCTATTGATTAAGATCAATTTCTTTGTCGGCCACGATGGGATCCTATGGTTTGCTTGCTCAATTGTCTCCGGAACACAGCTATGTCATTGCGTGTCCGGAGCACTCTTGATCGCAGGCGATGACCCCGGTTCATTCGCCTACAGGAGGAGTATTGTGTCCTCTCATGCCGCACTGTCGCGCGAACTGACGTTGCTCCAACCGTTTTGCGCCACTCTGGTCATGCTCACGGTCGCGCTCGGAATTTCGGCGGGCTTCCCGATTAGGACTGCCACCGCCCAAGAGAAACCGCCAAAGCCTATCGAAGATGCCAAGAAAGCGGTGGAAACGTTGATCAATCACCTCCGTGGTCGCGACATGCCCGAGGGGATCGTGAAGACGAATGGCCGGATCGAGGCTACCCAGGTGGATGTGGCGGCAAAATATGCTGGTCGCCTAGCGACACTGACCGTTGACGAGGGCGATGAAGTCACAGCGGGACAGGCGGTCGCCACCATCTCGTCGCCGGAAACTGAAGCCCAACTGCGCTCCGCGCAGGCCCAGGTGCTGAAGGCAAAACAAGCCTACGCGGAAGCCGTCGCGCTCATCGCGCAGCGCAACAGCGATTTGACATTCTCCAGGACCGACTATGAGCGTGGGAAGACGCTGCTGCAAAAAGGGGATATCGCGCAGCAGGTCGTCGACCAGCGACGCAACAGGTTCGAAGCGGCCGACGCGGCTTATGTTGCGGCTAACGCCCAGCGCGACCAGGCCGAAGCCTCGATTAAGTCAGCTGAAGCCGAGGTAGAGCGGTTGCAATCCATTCTGGTGGATCTCGTACTGGTCTCGCCGAGGAGCGGACGCGTGCAGTACCGGCTTGCTCGCGCCGGTGAAGTGGTTTCCGCGGGACAGCGCATTCTGACGATTCTCGACCTGAATGACGTTTATATGACGATCTATCTGCCCGCTGCACAAGCTGGCCGGCTTACAATTGGCGATGAGGCCAGAACCATTCTTGATCCGTTACCTCAGTACGTCCTCCCCAACACGGTCAGTTTTGTTGCGAGCGAGGCGCAGTTCACACCCAAGAGTGTCGAAACGACGGAGGAGCGAGAGAAGCTGATGTTTCGCGTCAAGCTCCAGGGTGACCCCAAGGTGCTCGATCAGTATCACAAGTTCGTAAAAACGGGCGTCCGCGGTCTGGCCTTCGTGCGCACCGATCCCAAGATCTCCTGGCCCAAAGAGCTTGAGGTTAAGCTCCCGCAATGACCGGCACCTTTGTCGCCAGGGTCGAGCACGTTGTCCACCGCTATGGCAAGGCGTACGCGGTGAATGATCTCACGCTCGAAATTCCAGCCAATTGCATGGCCGGACTGATCGGGCCCGACGGCGTCGGCAAATCCACTTTGCTCGCTCTCCTTTCCGGGGTGCGCAAAATTCAAACCGGCAAAGTCACGGTGCTCGATGGTGACATGGCGGATGAGCACCATCGCCGGGCGAGTTACGGGCGCATCGCCTATATGCCACAGGGGCTGGGTCGTAATCTCTACCCAACGCTCAGCGTGTTCGACAACATCGACTTCTTCGGCCGCCTGTTTGGCCAGGGGACAGCCGAACGTCGAAAGCGCAT
Source organism: Sphingomicrobium sp. (assembly GCA_035639115.1). Classification (GTDB taxonomy): domain Bacteria; phylum Pseudomonadota; class Alphaproteobacteria; order Sphingomonadales; family Sphingomonadaceae; genus Sphingomicrobium. The sequence goes on from DASQYQ010000057.1 coordinate 2,280, forward strand.
TGACGAGCTGCTGAAGGCTACCGGGCTCGACCCTTTTGCCGATCGACCATGCGGTAAGCTTTCGGGCGGCATGAAGCAGAAGGTGAGCCTCTGCTGCTCTCTAATGCACGACCCCGATCTCCTCGTTCTCGATGAGCCCACTACGGGCGTCGATCCGCTCTCGCGAAGGCAATTTTGGGAGCTGATCGATTCCATCCGCGCTCGTCGTCCGCAAATGAGCGTGATCGTCGCGACCGCCTATATGGACGAGGCGAGCCGGTTCGACTGGCTCGCCGCGATGGATGACGGCAAGGTGATCGCCCATGGCGCGCCGAAGGAAATTCTCGCCGAGGCGAAGAAGAGCACCCTCGACGATGCTTTCATCGCCCTGCTCCCACCGGAAAAGCGCGGTCAGCACCAGGATGTCATCGTGCCACCACGGACCGAGAGCGATGACAAGACGGCGGCGATCGAGACGCAAGGGCTTACGCGCCGGTTCGGCGATTTCGTTGCCGTCGATCATGTGAGCGTAAGCATCGGACGTGGCGAGATTTTCGGATTCCTCGGCTCGAACGGCTGCGGAAAAACGACGACCATGAAAATGATGACGGGGTTGCTGCCGGTGACCGAAGGCTCGGCCAAGTTGTTCGGCAAACCGATGGCCGCCGACGATATGGAGGCGCGCCAGAACGTCGGCTACATGTCGCAGGCATTCTCACTCTACAGTGAGCTGACCGTCCTACAAAATCTCGAACTGCATGCGCACCTCTATCATCTGCCTCCAAATGAAATCGACGCCCGGATTAACGAGCTGCTGGACAAATATGACCTTAAGGATGTGGCCAGTGCCAAACCGGAGAGCCTGCCACTTGGCGTCAAGCAGCGTCTCCAGCTTGCCGTTGCAGTGCTTCATCGACCTCTGATGCTGATTCTCGACGAACCCACGTCGGGGGTCGATCCGGTCGCCAGGGACGCTTTCTGGCGCACGCTGATTGATCTGTCGCGAAAAGACGGCGTTACCATCTTCCTCTCGACGCACTTCATGAACGAAGCGGAGCGCTGTGACCGGATCTCGTTGATGCATCAGGGCCGGGTGCTCGCGGTCGGCGCGCCGAAAGAACTTGTCAAGAAGCGTAACAGCGCTTCTCTTGAGGATGCCTTCATTTCATATTTGGAGGAGGCCGGCGGAGCGGGCAAGGACAAGAAGTCTGAACCTGCCCCGGTGGCAACACCAGCCAGGGACGCCGAGCTATCCATGCCTGTGGTCTCGGCTCATGCCAAGGCGAGCCGCTCGGCAAGTCGTTTTGACCCCGGACGGATGTGGGCCTATGCGCG
>DASQYQ010000058.1:0-2568 GCA_035639115.1 Sphingomicrobium sp.
GTGACGACTTTCCGTGCCTGGTTGCGCGCAGAGAAGAGCGCGCCTTCCGACAGTGCCGCCGGTTGCCAGCTTTCGCGATAGTCGCCGAGATCCTGCCGGTGCCCAACCGGCGGGCAGAAGAGGATCCCGTCCTTGGTCGCGACCGTGAGCATGGTGATCTCGCTGTCGAAGCTGATGAATTCCTCGACGATTACGCGCGGGCGGTCGCCGCGCATCTTCTCGACCGCATAGTCCCACGCGATCCCGACATCCTCGGCGGTCCTTGCAGTGCTCTGGCCTTTGCCGGAGCTCGACATGACGGGCTTGATAACGCACGGAAGGCCTATCTCCTGCGCAGCTGCGATGGCTTCGTCGCGGGTTTCCGCGAACCGGTATTTCGACGTGACCAGGCCGAGCTCGCGCGCCGCGAAGTCGCGGATTCCGTCGCGGTTCATGGTCAGCTGCACCGCTTTGGCCGACGGAGCGACGCGCCACCCCTCGGCCTCGAGCTTGGCGAGTGTCGCGGTGTCGATGGCCTCGATCTCCGGGATGATCACATCCGGCTTATGCTTTTCGACCGCCGCTCGGAGGGCCTTGCCGTCGAGCATTGGAAAGACCTCGAAGGCATCCGCCATCTGCATCGCAGGCGCGTTTGCGTAGCGGTCGCAAGCGACGATCCGGCAGCCGAGCCTCTTGGCTGCGATCGTGAATTCGCGGCCGAGCTCGCCCGAGCCGAGCAGCATCAATGTGGCGGTGAACATTGCTCGGCGATAGCGGTGCCGCGATTGCTCGGCTAGACCGTCGCGAGGGAGGGGACCTCATGCGTTCATTGCTGCTTGTTACTTCCGCTGCCCTGCTGGTCGGTGCGGCGCCCGCGACGAAGCTTGTGACTCCGAACGACATCGTCGCGTCGGCGCCGGCAAGCGCATGGAAGACCATCCCCGCGGACGACCTGTTGGTCATGGACCTTGCCAGCGGCGGGCGGATCGTCGTCCAGCTCGCGCCTTCGTTCGCACCAGTGCACGTAGCGAACATCAAGGCGCTCGCTCGCGGCCATTATTGGGACGGGGCGACGGTCTATCGAGTGCAGGACGATTATGTCGCCCAATGGGGCCTGAACGAGAGCGACAAGCCGTGGCCGGCGAGAGTCACACCAAAGCCGCCCGCCGAATATACGCGCGCGCTCAAGGGCCTGACCGTCAAGCCGCTCGGCTATGCCGATCCCTATGCGCCCGGCACCGGTTTCTCCGACGGATGGCCGATCGCCTACAGCGCGAAGGCGAATTGGGCCGATCTCGCCCATTGCTATGCAAGCGTCGGGGTAGGCCGAGACCTCTCGCCCGACACCGGCACTGGAGGCGAGCTGTACGCAGTCATCGGCCAGGCGCCGCGCCAGCTCGACCGGGTGATTGCGGTCGTGGGCCGAGTCGTCGACGGAATCGATAGGCTGAGCTCGCTTCCGCGAGGAACGGAGGCGCTCGGCTTCTACAAGGACAAGGCGCAATATGTGCCGATCGCCAGGATCAGCCTCGCCAGCGATATGCCGGCGGCAGAGCGTCCTTCATACGAATATATGGACACTCAGAGCGCGACGTTCGAGCGCTACCTGAAGGTCCGCGCGAACCGCCACGACGACTTCTACATTCGCCCAGCGGGCGGCGTGGATCTCTGCAACGTCCAGGTGCCGGTGAGGAAGAAGGCCTAGGTCAGGCCGCCCAGTCGTGCAGGTCGCGGTTCTTGTGCTGGATGATCACAGGGCCGTGATGAGATCGCATGCTCGCTTCCGCGAGCGGTAGCGCGGTCGAGCAGAAAGCGCATTCCGCCGACACTCGGCCGATCAGCCATTGGGTGCGGCCGCAGCCGGGGCAGTGGTTGATCTCATGTTCGCGGTAAACGGCGTGGTAGCCCCGCTCGTAAGGCTTCCAGGCTGTGCCGGGAGAGCTCGCCATCAGAGGTTCCTTTCGGCGGGCAAACGAGCGAGCCTGCCGCCGGTTGCAACGGCGGATGCATGTTCTGTCCTGAGCTGAGACGAAGCCGCGACGAGGCGAGCGAGTTGCTAGGCGCGAAGCCCTTCCACGGAAATCGGCTCGGCGAACTCGGCGCCGATCTTGTCGCCGGCGATCCATTTGATCACCGCGTTCGCGCGCTCGCGTCCGGGGAGCATCAGCCACACACGCGAGCCGACCTCGAAGCGGCCCTCCGACACGGCCATGAAGCCGCGCTCCGAAATGTTGAGCACCTTGGCCTCGACGCCGTTGGCGCCGAGCTCCCGCATTTTCGCTTCCAATTCGACCGGCAGGCGAGGGAGCTGTCGGCGGTCGCTCTCGTCCTCGGCAATGCGTGCCTTGATGGTCACGAAGCTCATCTCCATCGGCAGCTCACGCTGGCCGCGTGAAGGATAGGCCGATGCGGCCCTCTTTCACCCACCTCACCTGTGACGAGACAAGCCCGCGGTCAAGGAGCTGGAGCATCAGCCGCTCACCGATGTTGGGCGTGTGCTGGAATATCACCATGGCGCCGGACGAAGAAACGTTGACCAGCCGGACGACATGCTTGCGTCCGCGAAATTCCAGGACCGCGGTGCTCGAG
>DASQYQ010000059.1:0-4143 GCA_035639115.1 Sphingomicrobium sp.
GTCGGCTGGGAGAAGCTGAAGCAGCCGCGCGACATCGTTACGATGCTTCTTGATGTCGCGGTCGTCGACCTTGTCGCCGGCCTCGCGGCGCGCACTGAGATCGAGCCACGCCTTGGCTTTGAAGGGAATGATGCCGCGTTCGTCGAGCAGCGGGATACCGTCGACGGCTCGCACCATGGACTTGAGAAACGCATAATAGTCTTCGTCGAGCAGGATGGCCGAGAGGCTCGCGGCTTCTTCGTCGATCGGAAGCGGCGTGAGCGCGCTTTCCTCGGCAATATTCAGTTCTTCCGGCGTTCGGGAAAAGAGCTCGATCATTGCTGGGAAGTCGTCTGTGGACGGCTTCTGGAACCGGTAGAGGTTTCGGTCGCCCTCACTCCGCTGCCGGATTTCATAACCCCCTGCTTCGACGAACGCCCAGAAGGTTTCGGAAAATGACGGGTCGAGTGCTTCGACGATGAGGACGATGTCGAGATCCTTGGTTGCCCGGAAATCGAGGCCGACTTCGTCCATGAGGAGCTCACAGGCGGCCCCGCCGATCAGTACATATTGCTCTTCGTGCCCAGCAAAATGGTCACGGAAACGCTTAACTCCTGTTACCATCCGAAAGACTCCAACAATTGATCCGCCGCCTGAGCGACGCGTTCATCAAGACTGTGCCGGACACTCAAATATAAGGAGAGCGGGTCGACGAACCCGCCTCGCGCGAGGAGCCTCGGATCATAGGTCCAGGTTTCAACCACCGTGTGGGGTTGAGCGAAGTCGAATGCGCTGCTTTCATGAAGCTGGTGCTCGACCTTTTTCCAATGGGTCGCGGCGATCGCGCGGTGCTCAACGCGGGGCTCGCCAAGCATGGTGTAGTGGGCGAGGGCCGTTTCTCCAGCGCGGGGGGCAACCTCGCTGTCGAGAACGCCATAGACCCTTCGCAGCTTGCGGACAGGGCTTTGCAGCTTGTCCTTGACGATTGCCCAAAGGTCCCCGTCGCGGACGTGCAGATGGAAGCGCCGTTGACGGCCAACGTGGACCGTCCGGCCGATCTTTAAGGCTTCGAGTTCATCGAACGCCCGGCTGATGCTCATGACGGCGACCTGAAATCGTGCAGCGAGCTCAGTCTGATTGGCGTCGTCTAGCTGCTGTCCCTGAAGGGCGGCCAGCAGCATGAGCTGGGCGGTCGGACTGATGATGCCGGGCCGATCGGGGCGCGCGCGCGCGCTTCGTTCGCTAAGGTTGAGCAGCGCTTCCGGAACGTAGAATTGGCTGCCGGGTGCAACGAAGCCGATCTTACGGGCTATCATCTGCTTACGGACGGCTGCTGGAGCGTAGTCGAGAAGCAAGAGGACCAATGGTACTCCGATCCGATCACGGAGGAGGTCGCGCTGTTTGATGAAATCTGCGGTAAAACCTTCGCCGGGCTTCCAGCCTTTGCCCGCCACGAGCAGCATCGGTTGGCCTAATAGCAAGCCCTTCCACAGGCGATATCGATCGAGGATGAAGTGAGGCAGGGTCGCTGGAGCGATCGGCTGGAGCCCGAGCACGAGGCCGAAGGCGCTCTCAGCATAGCTTTCGGCTGCTGCTGCCAAAGCATCGAGTTCTGGATTAGTATCTAACACAAGAACGCCATTTAACATTAATAATGTTATATGTCAAATGTGCTGTTAGTTAGCATCGGCCATGTTGAAGTGACACGAAGGTCTCGCCTGGCGATAGCGGCCCTGAAGCGGACGGTCCGCTGACGAGCTTCTCGGTCCAGTTTTGACCGATCTTCACGACGAACTCCCAGTTCGCGGCTTCGACTTCTAAAGCCCACCATCATCCTTGCACGCTATTGCGCGACTGGTGCGCTTGCATCGCCGGTTGGATCCCAGCCGTAAGCATCAGCAGTGATGGTCGGCGTCTCTCCATCGAGCTTGAGCGTCAGGTACGTGAGGACAATCGGAACCGGCTGAGGAAGGACCAAGTGCTGCTCCGGCGCGTCGGATTGTGGGGCGGGATCACTGCCGAGGAGCCAGCGCGCGAGCCGCTGCGCGTCCTCGAGCCGAATGCAGCCATTGCTCAGCAGCCGGCTTTGGGCGTCGAATAGGGTCTTGTCCGGCGTATCGTGGAGATAGACGTCCTCCGCGTTCGCGAAGCCGAACTTGAGCTTGCCCATTGAATTGTAGGGCCCGGGAAGCTGGCGAACGAAGATCGTTGAATTACCGGCAGCGACGGCAGTCCAGTCGACCTCGTCGTTCGACACCTCATCCGCATCGGGGCTGAGCTCCGTGACGACTCGATAATTGTGGTCCTTGAGATAGGACTTTCCTCGCGCGAGCACTCGAGCGGCAACGAGACTGCGGATCAGATTGTCGGGAACGTTCCAGTAGGGATTGGCGGTCGCATAATAGATGACGCTCACGACGAGCGGCGTCGGCGTCTCGGGCTTGCCGACGATGATGCGCATCGAGTCCGCAATCCCGTGCTCGTCCATCATGTAGAGGCGGGCGGCACTCGAATCGACAATCACATATTTGCCTCGGGGCGCGAGGAAGCGGATGCGCGCGAGATTGGCCAGCTCGGTCGACGTCGGTGCGCGGCCCGACATGTGGATCTCGTTCCACAGGGCGTTGCGAAGATTGTCATAGACCGGGTTTACCGACGCCATCTTTAGGATCAGCTGAAGTTGTCCCGGCTGGGCCGCGCGCGAAAGGATATCGAGCACGCTTTCGCGTCTGGGCGCAGCCCAGTCGTCCGCATATTCGAAGCCCGGCATCCGACGTTCGAGAAGGCGAACGTAACGAACCCACGCGGCGGAAACGACGCGATCCATCTGCATGGTCGTGGACGGATTGGTGCGCACTTCGGCGATCGCCTGCTCGACCTGCTGCGCCAGAGCGGGACCTTCGGCGAGTCCATCGAGCTGAGCGCGCCGAAGAATTGATGGAAGCGCGTTGGCGCCCGGCGTGGGAATCCCGCTCGGGAACCACAGGGGCGCATTATATCTGGCATAATAAGCGTCGACCTGGCTGCTGCCGCCGGGCGCTTGCGCCGGAGCCTCCGAGGCAATGGCGAAAGCGATGGCCGCGATCGCCACAGCAATAATGCCGAGCTTGCGAGACACTCCATCCTCGATGAGCGGTTGAGGGACTGGACGCTAACTGCCCGGAGTTTAATAGAATTTAAGAGGCGAGTTGAGTTAGGGAAGTCCCCTAGAGGTTTCGCACCAGCTTGACCGCGACCCCGAGCCAGGGAGGGTTGGCGACGACCTGCTGACGGGCGCCGGCTTCGAGCGGGAGGACCTGCAACTTCTCTTCGTCACGATTGATCAGGCGGCCGAACATGAACCGCCCCGCGGGACGGGGGATGAGGACGTCGCGGTTGAGTGCTCTCGCATAATCCCCGACTGAGAGCGTCTCGCACCAGATTTCGTCGCCCGAGCGATAGTCGCCGACGCTGGCGCCGACGAGGACGGCGATCTGTCCGGCGTCGATGCGCGGCGAGACGGCGATCGCTGCCCTTTTCGGCGCAATCGCTCCGCCCGGGCCGAGGATCGCAGCAACCTTCAGCTCGGTGGATTCGCCTCGGTCGACCAGATCCTCAGCATCGACTCCAAGTGCCTTGGCGATGCGGTTCAGCCAACCGACCGAGACGGTGCGGGCGCCAGTCTCGAGCCTCCCGATGGTCTGTGCGGTCGTTGGCGGCTCGCACCGATGCGCAACCTCGTCGAGAGTCATTCCGCGCGCGCGGCGCACTTCCCGAATCCGTGTGATCATCAGCGCCCCCCGCGAACCATATCGGTTCTTAGTATTTCCTACGGATTGGCCGTTCTGCCAAGTGGTAGCGACTTACCGCGAATGCTGTCCAATCGCTGCTCGGCTGGTTCGTCGCGCGCGGTCTGCTGACACGGCCACATTTGACTCGGGGGGTGAGCGCCTTCGCTCCGCCTGGGAACGCGCGAAGCTCGTTTAGCCTGGCCGACACGAGCGGAAGCTCGCGCTTGCCTTTGCGATCGATCGCGCGGCTTCTATCGGATCGGCTAGGCCTGGCGGCCGCCGCGATGATCGGCGGGCGCTTTGGAGTCGGACAAATGCGACCGTTTCGAGCGGTTAGTCCTTTGCTGCGTCCGCTCGCGCATGGTCGGATCCCGCATGTTATTGTGACCTTCGT
>DASQYQ010000060.1:0-3369 GCA_035639115.1 Sphingomicrobium sp.
CGCTGGTCGCCGTTTGCGCTGCTGCAAGAAATCCGCGCCTGGTTCGATGGACCGCTGATCCTGTCAGGCGCGATTGCGAACGGCGGATCAGTTTTGGCCGCTCAGGCAGCCGGCGCGGATCTCGCTTATGTCGGCTCGCCCTTCATCGCGACAGATGAAGCCAATGCGCCCGAGGACTACAAGCAGGCGATCGTCGACAGCAGCGCGGCGGACATCGTTTACACGGACCTCTTCACTGGCGTTCACGGAAACTATCTCCGCTCCTCAATCGCCAAGTCCGGGCTGGATCCTGACGATCTCGCGGGCGTCGATCCAACCGCGATGAAGTTCGGTTCTGAAGGATCGGCAAAGTCCAAGGCGTGGCGCGACATCTGGGGCTCAGGCCAAGGTATCGGTATAGTCGACCGCGTTCGTCCCGCAGCCGAATTCGTGGATTTGCTTGCTGATCAATACGCCGCGGCGAAGGCGCGGCTCTGTTCGAGTTAAATCGATCCGCCTGCGCTCAGGCCGCGTTCGAGGCGACCCATCAACGCCCTTGCCGGGCTCTGTGGTGTCTCCGTTTCGATTCCGCCGTCGTCCAGGCGTTTTACTCGCGCATAAAGGTCGGCGCTCGCATTGATTAGGCGCTCCGCAGATTCGGGCAGCTGCGTCACAATTGCCGCATCGCTCTCCTGCGCATGGCCGAGGCGCCGTTCTGGGCGACGGCCTTCCCGGTCCGGAATCTCGCCCGATTCAATGGCGCGCTGCGTGAGCAGCCAGGCGACGATATGCATTATCCGTGTCGTCACCTTCAGCGATTCGCAGGCAAATCCCACGCGCGCGAAAGGTCGGAGGGTCGCTCGGTCCTCTCTTCCCGCATCGTCGAAATATGACCGCGCCTCATCCGCAAGGATCATCGCCTCGGTATAGAGCGAGTCGATAAGCCGCGAGGTGATCCGCACTTGCGCAGTCGGCAGGTCCGATTCGTCCATGGGGAGAAAGTCTGCCATTGTTGACCGTTCGTGGAAACGCTCGAGTCGCCATTGCGAGCGCCACGAGCGACGACTGTCCCCGACCGGGACAAAATCCTCAGGCGATGATGTCGGGAATGTTGGAGTCCAGGATGAGCTGGATCTGATCCTTAAGCTTGAGCTTTCGCCGCTTGAGCCGCGCGATCTCCAGCTGGTCGCCCGTGGGCTCCGACGAGAGCGCGCGGATACGGTCGTCGAGTTCACGGTGCTCGGTCTTGAGGGACTCGAGATAAACGGCGGGATTGTCGTTGGTCATCCCGCGAAACGGTTTACCGCAGTTCGGCGGCAGCAGAAACCTCGATCAGCTTTCGCGACCACCTGCGCCGCCTCGGGGATCAGCCGAATATCGCTCAAGACAAAATGCACGATTCGTGATTTATTGCGTTCCGGTGACACTGGCTTTGCAGAAAGGATAGGCACCAATGGACAAGGCAATGGCCGAGGCTCTCGAATCAAAGCATGCCGCGCTCCACGCGCTGATCGACGAGGAAGAGCATCGCGCCCACCCAGACGAAGACCTTCTCCACCGCCTGAAGAAAGAAAAGCTGAGACTTAAGGACGAGCTGGCCGGTCACTTCGCTCATTAGAAGTGGCTTTTTTTGTGGGCGGCGACTTAAGTCGCCGCACCACAATGAGAATTAGTCGTCGCGCGAAACGCGCTCGATCCGCTCGTGGCGCTCTTGCGCCTCCAACGTCATCGTCGCGATCGGCCGCGCCTCGAGCCGCCCAAGTGAAATCGGCTCGCCGGTGACTTCGCAATAGCCATATTCGCCTTCGTAGAGCCGGCGAATTGCGCAATCGATCTTCGAAATAAGCTTGCGCTGGCGATCGCGCGTGCGGAGCTCGATTCCCCAGTCAGTCTCGCTCGACGCGCGATCGGCGATGTCCGGCTCACGGAGCGAGTCGACCTGGAGCTGCGCCATGGTCGCGCGCGACTCCTCGATGATCGCCTCTTTCCAGGCCTTGAGCTTTCTAAGGAAATAAGCGCGGTGCATGCCGCACATGAACTCTTCGTCTTCCGAAGGCCGATAGGCCTCCGAAAGAATGATCCTGTCGAACGGCTCGAAGTCTTCGCCGCCGTAAAGGTCGACTAGTGCAGTTGCCATTTAGTCCCTCCCCCGCACTCGGTTCCAAGCCCCCTTGAAACCCACATACGCCGCCGCTGGCTGCGGCCGGCCCACCGGTGCAGCCGGAGGCGATTATAGCAGACTTTCCCGGCACTTATCCGGTGAAGTCGGCATCCCCAATGGCGCCTATAATTGTGCTGCCGACGCTAAACAAGCAGTGACCGACATCCAGTGAAGAAATCGCCAAGCTGTTGCTATTATGGCGCAATTCTTCGCGGTTGCAGCATGAAGGACACTCCCGCATAGGCGGTGCGTGAGGATCTTGATCACCAACGACGACGGCGTAAACGCTCGCGGCCTGAGGCTACTCGAGTCGGTCGCGCGGAAGTTCAGCGACGACATCTGGATCGTCGCTCCGACGGAGGAACAATCGGGTGCCGGCCATTCCCTGACCCTCACTACTCCGGTTCGCTTGCGCAGGCATGACGAACGCCGCTTTTCCGTCACTGGAACGCCGACAGACGCTGTGATGCTGGCGCTGGCACATATAATGAAGGATTCGCCGCCAGACGTGATCCTCTCCGGTATCAATCGAGGCGCGAACCTCGCCGAGGACGTGACCTATTCCGGCACGGTGTCGGCGGCGATGGAGGGGGCGCTCGCAGGCGTTCGCTCGATCGCGCTCAGCCAGGCCTATTCGCGCGAGGGCATGGGCGACACCGTTCCATTCGCCGCAGCTGAAGTCTGGGCCGAGCGAGTCCTCGGACCGTTGCTCGAGTTCGATTCAGGCGCGCGCACGCTCGTCAACGTCAATTTCCCAGCCATGCCGCCCGACGAGGTCAAGGGAATCCGCACCTGCCGCCAGGGACTTCGCGACTACGGACGCTTACGGATCGTCCAACGCACGGATCCTAGAGGCTATGATTATTACTGGTTCGGTCTCGGTCCTGTCGTCGAAACTCCCGGCCACTCCACGGACCTCGAGGCGATCGCCGACGGCTTTGTCTCGGTCAGTCCGCTTCATCTCGATCTGACGCACGAACCGTCGCTCGATGGACTGCACGAGCGATTCGCCGCCGCCTATTAGGGACACAGCCGCGCAAAAATCTTGAAACGAATTGACTGGTCTGGCGGCGCCCGCCCTTTTGGCCCTGCGCGGGCGGCGCAGTGCGCTGGTCGACTGGGCCAGCCAGCTCTCGATAGCGCCGCATGAACTTGTCAGCGTTACGGGATCATCCGGCTGTAATGGACTCGAAGTGGTTGAAACGATTGCGTAAAATGAAGTTTCGTTG
>DASQYQ010000061.1:0-3149 GCA_035639115.1 Sphingomicrobium sp.
GACGCGCCTGAGATCGACGGTGAAGTCCATCTCCGCGACGCGGGCGGCCTGAGCGCGGGCGACATTGTCTCGGTTCGCGTCGAGGACGCCGATGAGCATGATCTCTACGGGGTGCCAATCTAATTCAGCCCCCGATCGCCGCGGAGATTCGCCGCCCGGCACGAACCTTCATGGCTCGTAGCGAGCATCCGATCAAAGTGGACACGCTTTCGAGAGGAAGCATGTCAACAGCAACGGGAGCGTCAACTCCGACGCCTCGAACGCCCAATAGCGATAGCGGCTTCTCGAGCCCGCCTCATTGCGCTTCGACTTGGGTTGATCGCGCTCGATGTCTATCTCGTCGCCAGGCACGAACATAACGGTCACCCGATGGCCCCGCCTGACTTCCTCGCACTCTAGCAAGATCGATAAGAAGCGACACGCGGGTCCATTGTCTTGCGCCAAAGGGGCGGCACGAGCGCTGTGAGAAGAGCGGCCGCATAACCTGATGGGAGCTGTGCCCCGTTCTCCATGACATCCAGCTGCTCATAGGACCGAGCCATGTGCCGGTGGTGATCGGCGTGGCGGCCCATGTTGAACAAGGCGGCGTTGTTCATTCGCCGGCTGCTGTTCCAGCTGTGGATCGGCGCTAGCGGCTCGATGCTGCCGTCCTCTTCGGTCCGTCGGATCAGCCCATAATGCGCGACGTAGTTGAACCCCTCGAGCAGCGCGACGGAGATACCTGCGACGGCGACCAGGAAAGCTAGCGCTCGCCAGCTGAGGAGCCCGACGAAGAGGAACAATGCTCCCTCGATTGCAAGATAATGCAGCATTCGATTGCCCGGCGAGAGCAGTGGCTTCCGTTTCCGTCTGAGCCGCTCGGCTTCGAACATCCACGCCTCCCGGAACTGTCCGCGCACGGTCCGGACGAAAAAGACGTAAAGCCCTTCCCCGAGCTTCGCGGTCGCGGCGTCTTCGCTCGTCGCCGCCCTGCGGTGATGGCCGTACACGTGGGCGATCCTGAAATGCATGTAGAAGACGCTTGCCAGTTGGATGAGGCCGAGCGCTCGCTCTTTCTTCTCGCGGCTGTGGACCATTTCGTGCGCTGCGACGAATCCAAAGACTCCGGTGATGAAACCGACGGAGACCGCAATGCCCGCAGCTTCTAAGAACGTCGTCGATCGCCGCGCTATCCACGCTGCTGCCCAACCAGTCACAGCCAGCTGCACGACAATGTAAATTCGCGGAAGCCAGCGCGGGATGGTCGCGTCCGGTCGTCCCGCGGCAGCCTCGTCCTCGCCGAGGACTGCATCCATGCCTGCAAGGCAGACTGGCGCTGCGGCGGCTGCGAGCAACGTGAAAGGCCCGCCCAGCAAGGCGCCCAGCGGCACTAGCGCAAGGAACGGGAAAGGAATCAGAAACCTGAGCGGCACGGCAAGACCTCGCAGGGATTTGTCCCTCCGAGCAGCGATACGGTTCAGCGAACAGCCGTTATAGACTTGATCGCGCCGCGGGGGCAGCATGTGCAGCATGGCCCACCACGTCGACGCTCCCGACCATAGGCCTGTCCGCAACTTGAGCGATTTTCTCAAGGAAGTCGGGACCATTGTGCTTGGCGTCCTGATCGCGCTTGCGGCAGACCAGGCCGTGGATGCCTGGAACTGGCATCAGGAAGTCGGGATCGTCGGAGACAGCCTCAACGACGAGCTTTCGGACTCGCTCTTTGCCGCCGAGGAGCGGATCAAGATCACCGATTGCCAGCACCAGACCCTGGATGCGCTCGACGACCTCGCCGATCGGAGCCACGGCATGCTCGTGATCCGCAATGCGCCGGTCTCCAGAAACCGCGTCTGGGGCACGGCGGCGTGGGACGCGGCGGTCGCGTCGGGATCGCTTGCCCACATGCCGCACGATACGCGCAACACCTATGCCGAGCTGTTCAGCTTCGTGCGCATCTTCCAGAGCATGAACCTTCGCCAGCAGGAGCTTTGGGCGAGCATCAATGCCTATCGTCGCGAGCGACCGTTCTCGGACACGTCGCGGGACCGGTTCGTGGAAACGGTGGCGCAGCTTCGCGCACTTACGGGCACGATGAACCTAGCTGCAAAGCAGTTCGTCGAAGCCGCCAAGCCGCTTCACATTCAGCTGACCGCGCAGGACGTCGCGATCCTGCGCGAACCGCTGCAGTGCCCGATGCCTTGACCTAGCTCGGAAGCGCGTACGCGATCAGGCTGTCGCCCATCGGGGTTTCCATGAAATGGTGACCGCCGGCGAACATCACCAGATACTCGCGCCCGTTCTGTTCGTAGATTATCGGAGTGGCCTGCCCACCGGCCGGTAGCGGGACGGACCACAGGACCTTGCCGGTGCGCTCGTCGATCGCGCGCAACAGATCGTCGGTCGCCGCGGCGATGAAGATCAGCCCGCTTGCGGTCGTGACCGCGCCACCGTTGTTCGGAGTGCCGATCGTGAACGGCAAATAGGTCGGAAGCTTGAACGGGCCATTCTTCCGAGCCGAGCCAAGCGGGCGGTCCCACAGGGTTTTTCCGGTCGCGATGTCGATTGCCCGGATCCCGCCGTACGGCGGCCGCTTACACATCAGCTTGGTGAAAGGCATCCGCCACCCAGCGTTGACGTTGACCGCGTATTTCACGCCCCACTGCGGGTCGATCTGGTGGGGCTTAGTCGGTGGCGTGCTGGTCGCGAAGCGCGGCACGATGCCAGCCTTGTTCGCCGCCGCGCGCGTAACGAGCTTCACGTAGTTCGGCATGTCGTTGTAGTTCGCGATGACGACGCCCCGGATGGGATCGATCGACAGGCTGCCCCAGTCGCTTCCGCCATTATAGCCGGGATATTGCACGCTATACTTGTCGACGCTCGGCGGGGTGTAGAAGCCTCGATAATCGGCCTGGTGGTATTGGATGCGGCAGATCATCTGGTCGATCGGCGACATTCCCCACATGTCCGATTCCTTGAGGTCGGGTTTCCGAAGCGTGTTCCACAGGGACACGATCTGGGTCGGCGAACGAAGGTTCGGCTCGATGCCGCCTCCGGGAGCCTGGATAGTGCCGATGGGCGCCAGCGGCTTTCCGGTCGCCCGATCGAGGACGTAGAGATCGCCCTGCTTCGACGCGACCAGCAGCGCCGCGGTGCCATGATAGTCGATCAGG
>DASQYQ010000062.1:0-2168 GCA_035639115.1 Sphingomicrobium sp.
TAAATATTTCCCAGCTTCGTCGAAGGCCGAAATCCAGGGGATGGTCGACAATCTGAAGGCGGCCTTTGCGCGGCGCGTGAAAGCGATCGGATGGATGTCGCCGTCGACCAAACAGGAGGCGCTGAAGAAGGTCGAGAACATCGCCGTCGGAGTCGGCTATCCCGACAGCTGGCGCGACTATTCGGGCCTTCAGATCACCGGCGACAATGCCTACGCCAACCAGAAGAATGCGCGGCTCTGGGAATATCGCCACCAGATCGCAAAGATCGGGAAGCCGATGGATCGGAAGGAATGGTGGATGCCGCCGCAGCTCGTGAATGCGGTTAACCTGCCGGTGCAGAATGCGCTCAATTTCCCGGCCGCGATCCTGGTTAAGCCCTTCTTCGATCCGAACGCGGATGCGGCATTCAACTATGGCGCGATCGGCGCGACGATCGGGCATGAGATCAGCCACAGCTTCGACACCGGCGGCGCGCTGTTCGATGCGCAGGGCACAATGCGCAATTGGTGGACCCCGGGCGACTTCGCCAACTTCAACAAGCAGGCGAAGCTGCTTGAGGATCAGTTCGACGGTTACGAACCGCTTCCGGGGCTGCACCTCAACGGCAAGCTGACGATCAACGAGAATATTGCCGACGTCGCCGGTCTTGGCGCCGCGTATGAAGCCTATAAGGCCTCGCTGAACGGCAAGCCGGCCCCAGTGATCAACGGATTGACGGGCGACCAGCGCTTTTTTCTCGCCTTCGCGCAGTCGTGGGCTGCGAAGTGGCGGCCGGAAGCGCTTCGGCAGATCGTGCTGACCAATGAGCACGCTCCCGACCAATTCAGGGCGGAGACGGTCCGCAACATCGACGCCTGGTACGGTGCGTTTGGCGTTAAGCCGGGGCAGAAGCTCTACCTGGCGCCGGACAAGCGGGTGAAGATCTGGGGCTAGCGCCTACGGCGCTTTCTCCGCCCGCGCTTTCAGATAGGCGTACAGCGCGTCCCGCTCGTGCGCGGTCAAGTGCGAAAAGCGCGACCGTGCGACGCCTGTCATGACCGGATTAATCTTCCGTCCGCCCGCGGCGACGCCCTCAGTAATCAGCTTCTCGAACTCCGGGCGCGTGTAGGCGGCAGCGACGAGGAGGTTCGGAATCTTGCCCATCGGGGCGTTGGGATCGCCTTCGAGCTTCGGCCCGTGGCACTCGGCGCAAGTCACTTCGGTGATGTAGCGGCCCTGCGCATCTGGTTGCCCCGCATCAAGCGGAGCCTGACCCTTCGTCTCCTGCACCAATTGTGCTTCCGGCTTGATGAGCCCCTTGGCAATCATGGCCTTCGTCTCGGGTTCGAGCGGTAACATTGGTTGGGTGGGAATTCCGCCGGGCTTCAGCGTGCGAAGGTAGGCTAGCAGCGCCTTTTCATCGGGCTCGCTCAGATGCTGGAAAATATGTGACGGCATCGCCCAAACCACTTTGCCGCTCGGTCTCTCAGCGCGGCGCAGAAGCCGATCAAACTGCGCGTCGCTGTATTTCGGCAGTTCTCGAGTGAGATTGGACGCATAAAGTTCATAGAAGCGGGTGCCCTGCAGATTTGAATCGTGACAGCCGGTGCAGCCGAGCACGTGAACCAGCCGCTCACCATGCTTGACCATCGCCGCCTTGTCGGACGTCAGCGCTCCGTCGAACGTGACTGGAGCAGGCCTTCGATTACACGCCGCTAACGCGAGGCAAAGGAACACTGCGACGGACTTGCACATGGCCCTCTCCCCCTGTTGAGAGGGAGATTAGCGCGAACAGCAGTCAGGCGCGAGCTAAACTCCGATCACCTCGCGGCCGATGAGCATCCGTCGGATCTCGTTAGTGCCCGCGCCAATGTCCAGCAGCTTGGCGTCGCGGTAGTAGCGCTCGACCGGCCAATCCTTGGTGTATCCGGCGCCGCCCAGCGCCTGCACCGCTTCATTGGCGACCTTCACCGCATTCTCGGACGCATAGAGGATCGCACCGGCGGCATCGAAGCGCGTCGTCTTGCCGGCATCGCATGCCTTGGCGACGTTGTAGACGTAAGCGCGCGCCGAATTCAGCGCGACGTACATGTCGGCAACCTTAGCCTGCATCAGCTGGAAGGATCCGATCGGCTTTCCGAACTGCTTGCGCTCTCGGACGTACGGCAGGACGGTGTCCAGGCAAGCC
>DASQYQ010000063.1:0-3886 GCA_035639115.1 Sphingomicrobium sp.
CGATCTTCCCTACAAGAGTCACACGCTGAAGCCCTTGAGGGCTCAGAGGGCGGCGAATGCGTGGCTCGATGAAGTCGTGGAGCGCAACTTTCCCGGGCTGCACGTGACGGAAGATGTGGAGCCTAACCCTCCCTGCGTCAGCGTGGGACAGGCCTGACTCATAATCTGGATTAGTCCGTTCCCGAGTAGTACCCTGGAACCCATGCCTGAGGCGCGAGTGATTTCAGCGGGATCGTTACCGAAGAGAGCCGACGGCAACCGGCGTTATTATGAGCGGCGGCGTGTCGGAGCGCACTACGCCAGAAAGGCGCAGCTTAATCCGCCCGAGGCCGAAATCCTCAGCCGCTACGCCGCGGAGATAAGGGGCGCTCGCATTCTCGATCTCGGCGTCGGTGGAGGCCGGACGACCAGCTTCCTTCGCGAGCTCAGCGGCGACTATGTCGGGATCGATTATTCGCCGAAGATGGTCGAACGCTGTCGTGCTCGGTATCCTTCGGCGAACATCCAGTTGATGGATGCGCGCGACCTATCGGCATTCCCTGACGGGCACTTCGACTTCGTTCTTTTCAGCAAGGCCGGAATCGATGCGGTCGGCCATGAGGACCGGCTAACCGTGCTTCGCGAGGTGCACCGGACCCTCAAGGACGAGGGCCTGTTCGTCTTTTCGAGCCACAACCGCAACGCGCTCGTGCCAAAGCCTTGGGACCTCGCCCATTTCGACGTGAATCCGCTGAGTGATCCCGTTCGATTTGCGAAGCGAATCCTTTCGTACCCGGTGGGCATCGCCAATTATGTGCGCAATTCGCGCCGAAGCCATATCGAGGACGAATATTGCATCCTCGTCGATTCCGGCGACATGTACTCGCTCGTCCACTATCGGATCAGCGCCACTGCCCAGCGCCGTCAGCTCGAGCGCGCGGGCTTTTGCGAGGTTGAGGCGGTCGACCTCGATGGCCGCACATTGTCTGACGCCGAGTGGGAGGCAGCCGACGATCCCTCGATCCACTACGTCTGCCGGAAGGCGAGCAGCTAGCTCTTGCCGCTCGCCTGGGGGTGATGCGGAACGAGGATCAAGGTGCGGCCTTCGACTCGCCACGACTGCAGCTTCGACAGGAAGTTCATTCCAAGGACGTTGAGCTCGCCTAGTCCCGGCGCGGTGACGACCCTCAAGTTGCGCGCAACGATATTCCCGACTCGAAGCTCGTCGATGGAGCCGGTCTCCGCGGTGGCGACTCCGTTTGCGGTGTGAAGCATCACCGGAGTCAGCGTCGAGGCCTTGTCGATGTTGGCGGAGCGCGCGGTTTGCTCCGAAACTGCAGTGATGGTCGCCCCGCTGTCGACCAGCATCCGGGTCTTCACGCCGTTGATCGAAGCGACGGCCCAGAAGTGGCCGTCGGGCGCCATCTCGACGCGCAGCTCCTTGCCGGAGACCTTCTGGTCGTCGAGGCCGAGGCCGCTGGTGAAGCGTGACAGCTCGGGCTGATAGGGCGCCTGTTGGAGCAGGATGAAGATGAGAAAGGCGAACAGCGCGAGCGAGATAGCGAAGCGAATGATCCGGCCGATCACCGGAATCCGCTGCAGCAGCATGATGATCAGCGCCGCCGCGATCGCATCGAGCGCCAGCTGCTGCCATTGGGGGGCGGTCGACCACATTTCGGCCCTCAATGTGGCCTCCCTGGAGCGCCCCGCAAGGGCGAACGAAGTGTGACAAATACCGCACATCTGTCGCCGACAAACGATGCAACAGTGAAACTATAGGCACGACAGGCCCTTAGATGCGTTTTTAATTTGAATTAGGATTGGTCGTGAGCGCCTGAAAATGCCGGAACGGATAGTGGCGGTCGGCCTCCTCACGCGTCGTGACCTGGATGTTCTCGGTCCGACCTTCGACCGTATATGGCCGGTCGAGGAGGCGCCGCATTTTACAGAGTTGTTGCGCGCGATCGACGATGCCGACCGCAAGCTTCAGCACCATTCGAAGACCAGGCCGAGCTGATCAGTCGGTCGGTTTCAGTCGAGTCCCGAATCCCCAATCGTCGTCGCGCGCAGCGGTCATTTCCGCGAGGCCGCCCGGCCCAATGGTCAGCAGGTCCGAGTGTCCGAACCCCTTCTCATAGTCGAGGATCGTGACGATCTCCGGGTTGGCGCGCATCACCGCGGAATGGTCCGGGCTTGGGCGTTCCAGCCTTTGCAGCCCCGGGTGGCGACCGAGGAGAAGGGCGATCGCATGATCGCGCTGCTTGGGATCGCGCACTTCGTCGGCTCGAGCGGCGATCGACAGCGCCTTGATCGTCGCCGGGTCATGGAAGTCGCGCCCGACTACGATCGAAACGCGGCCGTCCTGCTCGATGTTCGCGAATTTCTGGCTCGCCCGAGAAATTACGAAATAAAGCAGGAGGTCGTCGTTCGCATATCCGACCATCGTTGCCTGGGGCCAGCCGTCCGGGCGCACCGTCGCGATCGCCATCAGGCGGTTCTGGTCAAGGATCTGGATCGCCTTTTCCTTCATGGCGCATCCTCCGCGATTCTAGGATCTCGAAAAAGCTATAGCGGAAAGAAGGGCCCCGGGGAGGTGGGGCTGGGGAGCGGGTTCTCCCTCGAGGCCTAAACAGAGTTTCGCTCAATCCAGGCCAAGTCTCGATACGTATTGATACCTACGCGCATGCCTAGGTGGATTCACGCATATCGTCGGTCCCGCCTCGGGTCGATGATTGCTCTTGGAAGGCGGCAAGGATCCGCCCGTGAGGAGCAGAATGATGAGACAGCAGTCGCAGCCCGGTTTGGTCATGGATCGGCCCGAGACGGCCAGCCTTTCGCAGCAGGTCGCGGGTTCGGGGATCAAGTCGATCCTCTTCCACGTCCACGAGGACGACACGCTCATGGACCGGCTCCAGCTCGTGCTCTCGCTGGCGCGCGCGTGCAGCGCGCACGTCCATTGCCTGCACGTCACTCCGATCGAGGCGTACACGGTCGTCGACAGCTTCGGGGGTACCTTCGTCAATCAGGAGATCGTCGAAGCGTTCGAGGAGCAGGCCGCGAAGCTTCAAAAGCGAATCGAGTCGAGTCTCCAGCTCGAGGACGTGACGTGGGATTATGAGGAGGTCACGGGCGCGCTCATGCCGCACCTGGTCCATTCCGCGGCGCTTGCCGACATCGTGATCACCGGGCGCGAGCCGCACGAGCGCGAGTTCGGCGGCCCCGCCGTCACGCTTTGCGGAGACCTGCTGGCGCAGCTGCGCAATCCATTGATGATCACTGGCGACGACCCGGCGAGCTTCGATCCTTTCGGACCCGCCGTGATCGCCTGGAATGGCAGCTATGAAGCGATGAACGCGGTTCGCGCCGCTCTTCCGCTTCTAAAGATGGCGAGCAATGTTTCCGTCGTCCAGCTGAGCGAGGAACGCGATCGCCGATTCCCGTCGACCAAGCTTCTCGAATATCTGTCCCGCCACGGAATTTCGGCGAATCTGGAGACTCATACCACCAGCGGAGAAATCAGTGACGCCCTCGTCAGGTGCGCTCGCGCAGATGGCGCGGGAATCATCGTCATGGGCGCATACGGCCATAACCGGGCCGGCGAATTCCTGTTCGGCGGAGTGACTCGGGCGCTTCTGAAGCAGTGCCCGATGACCCTTGTGATGGCGCGTTGAGGTCAAGCGTTCGCGGCTATTCTCCACCCGCCGCGAACGCGATCCTCAGCGCCTCCGAAAGGCTTCTCACTCCAAGCTTGGTCATCAGATTGGCGCGGTGGATTTCGACCGTTCGCGGGCTGATCCCGAGATCGTAGGCGATGGTCTTGTTTGGCAAACCCTGCGCCAGCCCATCAAGAACGTCACGTTCTCTCGGAGTGAGCGCCTGAAGGCGGACTTCGGCGTCCTTGTGACGG
>DASQYQ010000064.1:0-5512 GCA_035639115.1 Sphingomicrobium sp.
TTCGAGGTGCAGACGGACATCGGCTTCCACGATTTCGAAGTCGGGACGCCGCAGCGGCTGGCAGTGACGGTCGAAATCTGGCTCGAAGACGTGGTGCCTCCCGCCGACGACGATCCTCAACGGGCGTGGAACTACGACTTCCTTCGCGCCGAGGTCGAAGAGATCGCGGGGTCACGTCGCTTCAACCTGCAGGAAACGCTCGCTCACGCTGTTTTCGAGCGTTTGGCGGCATTCCGCGGAGTGCGGGCGCTGCGTGTTCGAACGTCCAAGCCCGACGTCTATCCAGACGCGCATGGAGTGGGCGTCGAGCTCGCCTCGTTCCGCGGGCAGTGGCCGGAAGACTGATCAAGGCGCTGCACTAAGGAGAGTTTCACGCCTTCCGGCTGTGGAACAAAATCCGTTGCGCGGCCTTTCACCCGACGATAAGGAGGCGCGCTTGTCGCCTATGTCATACGTGTCACATCGGCGGTTTCATGAAGTGGCAGGGCGCGCGTTCGAACGTCCGGTCTTAACCGTGGGAAACCACGGCGTGTCGAGGAGAAGTGCGGGTTAAATGTCCTACGCCCAACGCAAACAGCTGAGCGGCAATCCGGCGCTGTCGATCTTCCTCACCGTCGCAGTCGTGGGATCGCTTTTGTACGCGATCGTCACGGGTCTCGCGTACGACGTGGTGAAGAAGGCGGCCGAGAACCTCAAGGTTATCGACGTCGAACAGCAGCCGCCGCCGCCGCAACAACCGCCGCCACCGCCCAAGGACCTGCCGAAGGTTCCGCCGCCGCCGGTGACACCGCCGCCGCTGGTCCAAGTCAACACGCCGCCGCCGCCGACCATTCAGACGGTCGTCGCGCCGCCGGTGATCCCGCCTGTCGTTCAGGCGCCTCCGGCTCCGCCGGCGCCTCCTCCTCCGCCGCGCAAGACGGTGTCTGCGCAGAGCGCCAGGGGCGACTTGCGTACGCTGTTCAGCGCTGACGATTATCCCGCATCTGCGCAGGCAGCGGGAGCCGAAGGGACGGTTCGGGCGACGCTTTCGATCGGTCCCACGGGTCAGGTTGTCGCATGCAACATTACTCAGTCGTCGGGCAACAGCGCACTGGATTCGACGACCTGCAACATTCTTCGCCGCCGCGCGAAGTTTACGCCGGCGCGCGACAGCAACGGCCAACCAACATCCGATACCGTAGAGACGCCGCCGATCCGGTGGCAGCTCGAAGGCTGATTTAGAAAACTAGACTTTCAGACGCTTTCAGAAGGAACAGTTAGTATGCAAGCAGCACCACCGCAGGGCGCACAATACGGAATTGGTCCCGCTCTCCAGCAGGGCGGCATCATCACGATTTCCGTCTTCACGATCCTCGTCCTGATGTCGATTTTCTCGTTCTACATCCTGTTCACCAAGCTGATGCAGCAGCAGAAGATCATCGCCCAGGGCCGCAAGGTCCGCGCCAGCTTCTGGAACTCGGCTAACCTGCGCGAGGCCTCCAGCAAGCTCGACGCGAAGAGCGCTTATCGCTCGATCGTCGACGACGCCCTGCAGGCGCAGGAGCAGCACGGCAAGCTGACCGACCCGATCGACCAGCACGACTGGATGGCAAACAGCCTGGCGCGCAGCCAGGGCGCGATCGGCGCTCGTCTCGGTGAAGGCCTTGCGTTCCTCGCGACCGTTGGTTCGACCGCTCCGTTCATCGGTCTGTTCGGCACCGTCGTCGGCATCTACCGCGCGCTGATCAAGATCGGTTCGTCGGGTGAGGCGTCGATCAACACCGTCGCCGGCCCGGTCGGCGAAGCGCTCATCATGACCGCTCTCGGCCTCGTCGTGGCGGTTCCCGCTGTGCTTGCCTACAACTGGCTGATCCGCCGCAACAAGTCGATCATGGAAGACCTCGCGGCCTTCACGAACGACATCCACGGTTACATCATGTCGGCCGGTTCGGTGAAGCCGCGCTTCGGCGCTGCCAGCCCGACCATGAAGGGCACGACAGCCAAGCCGGCGACGCCGGCCAGCGAGCCGCTGCGCCGGACCGAGGCGCCGACCAACGCGAAGTAATTCTGGGCGGAAGCCCGGCATCTCCGCCGGGCTTCCGCGCTTGTCGAAGTTAGGAAAGAACCGAGCCGTATGGC
Organism: Sphingomicrobium sp.; assembly: GCA_035639115.1. GTDB lineage: Bacteria > Pseudomonadota > Alphaproteobacteria > Sphingomonadales > Sphingomonadaceae > Sphingomicrobium. The sequence continues at coordinate 2,119 of DASQYQ010000064.1, forward strand.
AGGACAAGTACTAGAAGGCGACGACGACACCGCACTGTCTGACATCAACGTGGTTCCGCTGACGGACGTCATGCTGGTGCTCTTGATTGTCTTCCTCATCACCATTCCGGTGGTGAACCACCGCGTGCCGGTGACTTTGCCGAAGGTTCGCTACGAGCCGACGATCACCAAACCGGAGAATGTCTCCTTGAGCGTTCGCAATGGCCCCGGCGGCACCTGCGAGGTCTACTGGGAGCTGAAGAAGGTCACTCAGAAGGAGCTTCTCGACATGGCCGTGAAGAAGCTCGAGGACCAAATCAAGGCGGTTGGCGGCGTCCAGAACATCAATGAGGACAACATGCCGGAGGCGCATATCCGCGGCGATATCAACACGCAGTACAAGTGCATCGGCGCGACTATCCTGACGATGCAGGAAGCTGGGTTCCAGCGCGTCGGCTTCATCTCGCAACCGGGTGCCGGCCCGGTTCCGCGGCTGTAGGAGCATTTCGCCATGTCGATGCAAACCACTAGCGACAATGCCTCCGGCGAGCCGATGCTGGACATCAACGTGACGCCGCTGATCGACGTCATGCTGGTTCTCCTGATCATGCTCATCATTACAATCCCGCCACAGACCCACGCGGTGAAGCTGGACCTTCCGGTCAATCAGCCGAACCAGCCGCCGCCGCCGATCCAGCCGCTTAAGAACACGGTTGGAGTCACTGCGGGCAACCAGATTACCTGGAACGGCAGTCCGATCACCCAGGACCAGCTTCGCTCGTACCTCGAGGTCACCCAGCAGATGAATCCGATCCCCGAACTGCACCTTCAGCCGGACGCGACGGCCCGCTACGAGCTGGTCGACGAGGTGCTCGCGATCACAAAGCGAGCCCACGTCCAGAAGATGGGCTTCGTCGGGAACGAATATTACCAGAACATCTTCTAGCCCTCGTCTAGTTGAACAACATGGGCGGTCCCTGAGGGGCCGCCCTTTTTCGTATCGAGAGAGCACTGGCGCTCACTAATGCGCCATGCCATTGCTCGACCCATGAGCGACCAGCGCAGTTTTGCCGTTGTCATCCTTGCCGCGGGGCAAGGCACGCGCATGCGTTCCGACACGCACAAGGTGCTCCATCCGATCGCAAGCCGACCGCTGCTCCTTCACCTCCTCGACCGTGTGGATGCGCTCGGCGCCGATCGCCGCGTGGTCGTCGTCGGAAAGGGCCGCGAGCAGGTCGAGGCGGCGATCGCGGGCCGCGGCGTCGCGATTGCCGTCCAATCCGAGCAAAAGGGCACGGGCCACGCGGTTCAGCAGGCGGCGGAGGCGCTGTCCGGCTACGACGGTCCGGTCCTCATCCTCTACGGTGACACGCCATTCGTGGAGGCCGAGACGCTTCGGCGGATGCTCGATCGCCTTAATGGGGACGATGGGCCGGGCGTAGTCGTCCTTGCCTCCTGTCCGCCGGACCCCCTCAAATATGGCCGGATCATCCTCGGCGCGGGTGATCGCATTGCCAAGATGGTCGAATATAAGGACGCGACCGAGGAGGAGCGGGCGGTCCGACTGTGCAATTCCGGGATGATGGCGGTTCGCGCGCGAGACCTGTTCCGCTGGCTGGGACAGGTCGGAAACGACAACGCGGCCGGCGAATATTATCTCCCCGATGTCGTAAACATTGCCGCCGCCGAGGGACGAGAGGCAGTGGTCATCGAGGGCGATCCCTACGAGACTGCCGGGGTGAACAGCCGCGCCGAGCTCGCGCATCTCGAGCTAGAATGGCAGCGGCGGCGGCGTGAACAGGTGCTGCACGAGGGCGCGACCCTGATCGACCCGGAAAGCGTCTGGTTTGCTTATGACACAAAGTTAGGACGTGACGTGACCGTAGAGCCCCACGTGGTGTTCGGCCCCGGCGTCCAGATCGCCGACGGCGCCACAATCCACGCCTTCAGTCACATCGAAGGGGCGACCATCGGACTGAAGGCCAGCATCGGTCCATTTGCGCGGATACGGCCAGGAACCAGGCTCGCGGATCGGAGCAAGGTCGGCAATTTCGTCGAGCTCAAGAAGGCAGACCTTGGCGAAGGCGCCAAGGTGAATCACCTGTCCTATGTCGGTGATGCCTCCGTCGGCGCGCGGGCGAATATCGGCGCTGGGACAATCACCTGCAACTATGACGGGTTCGGTAAATATCGCACGGAAATTGGCGCTGGGGCCTTCATCGGTTCGAACACCGCGCTTGTCGCCCCAGTGACGGTAGGAGACGGCGCGATCGTTGGGGCCGGATCGGTGATCACCAGCGACGTCGAACCCGACAGCCTCGCTGTGGAGCGCAACGTGCAGAAGGGAATTGCCGGCTGGGCCAAGCGCTTCCGCGACCGAATGACCCGCAAGGCGGCGGAGTAGCGCCCGCTAGTTGAACTTGTGCAGGAAGGCGGTCAGCTTGGCGAAATAGGTCGGCTGGTCGTCGTACATATCCATGTGCCCGCCATTGGTGGCAGCAAGCTCACCGTGAGGGAGCTCATTCGCCATTTTCGCCATGTAGGCCGGGTCCATCGTGTCATACTTGCCGGAGATGACGAGCGTGGGGACTGTGATCTCCTTCAGGTCATTGAATCGGTCCCAGTTTACGAGGCGCCCGCTAGCGCCCATTTCGCTCGGCCCCTGCATAAGCACATAGATGTGCCGGTTGAGATGGCCGAAGGCGCGGTTGACCGGATCGGGCCACTGGTCGGCGGGGCGGCGCAGGATGTGCTGCGAGTACCAGTTGGGCATCAGCAGGGCCATGTACGCCGGCTGCTCCGTCTTGCCTGTCTTCTCCAAATCCAGGATCTGCTTCAGCGCCGCCTTGTTCATCTGGGGCTCGAGCACGTTCTTTGCATAAGCATTGTAGGCGGGAACCGAAGCCATCATGTTCGAGATGATTAGGCACTTGAGCTGGTCCTGGTGCGCGAGAGCATATTCAATCGCGAGGATTCCGCCCCAGCTGTGTCCGAGCAGGCAGAAATTGTCCTTGTTGCCGCCGATCGCCCGCCGGACCTGGTCGACCTCCGAAACGAAGCGCGGAATCGTCCAGAGGTCGTCGTCGTTCGGCTGGTCGCTGAAGCCTGAGCCGAGCTGGTCGTAGTAATAATATTCGATGCCTTCCTTCGGAAGGAAGCTGTCGAACGCTTCGAAATACTCGTGGGTCGCTCCGGGGCCGCCGTGGAGGAGCAGGAGCTTCAAGCGAGGATTGTTGCCGACCCGCTTCACCCAAACATGGAAGTTGCCCTTGGGAGTCGAGATGGGGATGAGGCGCGAGCCGCCGCTCCAGGCGTCGGCGTGTTCGCTGTTATCATAGTAGGACGTGGTCGGCGCGGCCGTGCTCGTCGATTTGTCCGCCGATCGGTTGCACGCGGTTGTAAACAGCAAGGCCGA
>DASQYQ010000065.1:0-5197 GCA_035639115.1 Sphingomicrobium sp.
AGTGGCCGCCGCTAAAGGACGTCGCCATCGGAATCCTCACCCGCGCCCAGATCTTCCTCAAGCGCGCCGGCACGATCATCCTCGGAACGACCGTCGTGCTGTGGGCGCTCGCCAGCATCCCGCAGGCTGGGCCAGGCGAGAAGCAGAGCCAGGTCTCGATCGCCGGCCACATCGCCACGGGTATCGAGAAGGTCGTTAGCCCGATCGGCTTCAACCACGACATCAGCCTCGCACTGCTCCCCGCAATGGCCGCACGCGAGGTCTCGGTCAGCGCGATCGCCACTGTTTATTCGATCGATTCGCCGGACGAGCAGGCTGGTGCGCAAAAGCTCGAAGACAATCTCCGTCACCGCTGGCCGCTGCCGACTGCGCTGGCCTTCCTCGCCTGGTTCATCTTCGCGCCGCAATGCATCTCGACGATCGCCGTCACTCGGCGCGAAACCAACGGTTGGAAATGGCCGCTGTTCATGATCGGCTATTTGTTCGTGCTCGCCTATATCGCGGCGGGCCTGACCTACTGGACGGCGGTCGCTCTGGGTCTATAGCTGACTCCAAGAAAAGGAGAGCTGTCATGGCGGGCGTCAACAAGGTGATTCTGGTCGGCAATCTCGGCGCGGACCCCGAGGCCCGTTCGCTCAACAACGGCGGCGAGGTGGTCAACATGCGGATCGCCACATCGGAGCAGTGGAAGGACCGCGACGGCAATCGTCAGGAGCGGACCGAGTGGCACAATGTCGTGATCTTCAACGAGAATCTGGGACGAGTCGCGAAGAACTATTTGCGCAAGGGCAGCAAGGTCTATCTCGAGGGGCAGATCCAGACCCGCAAATGGACCGACCAGTCGGGCAACGACCGGTACTCCACCGAGATCGTCCTCCAGCGATTCCGGGGCGAGCTAGTGCTGCTCGACAGCCGTGAGGGCGCGGGCGGCGGACGAAGCGCGTTCGGCGGCGGCGAGGATTATGACGAATTCGGCGGCGGCGCCGCTCCGGCCCGAACGCAGTCGCGTCCGCAGCCGGCGGCGTTCGACACCGACCTTGACGACGACGTCCCCTTTTAATCCTGTCCGGAACGGCCTTTCAGCGAAGCGAGCGCCGCGAACGGACTCGCCTGCTCTTCGGTAAGTACCCCGGCCTCTCTCAGCGCGGAGTTGGCGCTGGCGCTTCTCGGATAAGGGTCGAGCGATAGCGCCAGAGTGTCCGCGATTGCAGTGCCAAGGTCGATCGCCGCGCCGTCGTAAAAGACCACGTCGCAATCCTGCTCGCCGAGCTCGATTTCCTCGTCCGCGGCTGCGCTCTCCGGTTCGGGCATGAACAGGATTGCGAACGGCTCGTCGACATGCGTCGCAACAGGATCGTTGGTCACCACGCAACTCTGCTCGAGGGTGGCGGCGATGCGCCCTTCCGCTCGGACAATCGGGCCTGTCGGCGCAAGAGTCACATGGGCATCAAGCCGGTCGAGTGAAGTAAGCCCGAGACGGTCGGCGATCGAGCGGCGCTCGGCCTCGTCGGCGACGAGATCCAGTCGTTCGCCGTCGCGGATCTGGTCGAGGCGCAGGTGGTGAGCGAAGCGGTCTGTCAATGCAGCATCCCTTGCGCGATATCGTCGAGACTCGTGCGCTTCAGACTGGTCCACAGCCGCTCCAGCGCGGAGGAAGAATGCGCAAGGGCGTCGGGCGAAACGCCCGCCTTGTACAAGCTCTTGGCGGTTGCTTCAGCCCATTGCGTCGATTCTGAGCTTGCCGATCGCCAAAGCTCCGTTCGGCGCGCGAGCGATCCAACCAGTCTGCGGACTGTCTTTCCGAGGGTCGGGTCGCCGAGCCCGAGCTCGCGATGTTCCGATTCCATCACCGCGATGAAACGTTCGGTAAGCGCCACCGACACCGAATCGCCACGCTCGGAGTCGGCTTCGAGGCGTACCAGGACCAGCGCCGTGATGGTCGCGAGCACGGCGAAGCGACCATCGAGCGTGTCGGGCACTTTGCCCTCCAAATACCAATGCGGTTCGCGCGCGAACCGAGTGACGATTTCAAACAGCGCTGCACCCCGCGGCGGGCCAGCCGTTAATCTCCGGAACAGGAAGTCCAGCATAGCGTCCCTTGCGCTTGGTGGCAGGCGTCGCGGCTTGCGCTTTGCCGCGGCGGGCATATTGAGGGCCGCGCGACTGCATGCAAGGCGGTGCTTAGGGCTCGTGCCCCTCCCGCGGAAGGAATCAGGAAGAAATGAAGGCCGGATTGCTCAGGGTTTCAACGATTGCATTTGCGGGGCTGCTCGCCGGCTGTGCAACCAACCATGCGCACAAGGGCGCGGTCATCGACCCGCAGCTTGCAAGCTCGATTCAGCCGGGAGTCGACAACAAGGCGTCCGTCCAGAAGCTGCTTGGAACGCCGACTCTGCCGGGACAGTTCACGCCCAACGACTGGTATTACGTATCGCGCGACACCAACCAGCTTGCGTTCCGCAATCCGCGCGCGGTGAGGGAAACGGTGATGCTGGTGCGCTTCGATCAGGCAGGCAACGTCGCGTCGATCCAGAAGACCGGCAAGGAGCTCGCCCTCGGCGTCAATCCAACCCACCGTCAGACTCCGACTCTCGGCCGCAAGAAGAGCTTCTTCGACGAGCTCTTCGGCAACATCGGCTCTGTCAGCGGCGGCGGAATGCCGGGCGGCGGCTCGAGCCAGCCCTATTAGTCCTGCGCTTCCTCCCCACGGCCGTTTATCCTAAGCGGTCGCAATGACCGCTACGCCTGCCGGCATCACCTATGCCGACTATCTGAAGCTCGACCAGCTCCTGTCTGCACAGCAGCCGCTGTCGGGCCTCCACGACGAGATGCTGTTCATCATCATCCATCAGACCAAAGAGCTGTGGATGAAGGAGATGCTTCACGAGATCCGCCTCGCGATCGACCTGATCGGGGAGGATCGCTTCGCCGAAGCCTATAAAGCCATGGCGAGGATCAGCCGGATCCAGGCGGTAATGACGCTTTCGTGGGACGTGCTGTCGACTCTCACGCCGGTCGATTACCTAAAGTTTCGCGACGTGCTGGGCACCAGCTCCGGTTTCCAGTCCGAACAGTTCCGGGAGATCGAGTTCCGTCTAGGACTGAAGAATCCTGCGTTCCTCGAACAGCATTCGGAAGGGACGCCCGGTCGTCTCCGGCTGGAGGCCGCCTTGCGTGAGCCGAGCCTCAGGGAAGCGGCGATCGACGCACTTGCACGCGCCGGCTTCGATGCCGGCGACAGGTCGGTCGAAGCCCTCTCGGCAGCCTGGCTCGAAGTCTACCGCGACGCCGAGCGCTGGTTCGAGCTGTACGAGCTTGCCGAGAAGCTTGTCGACATCGACGACTCGCTTGCCAGCTGGCGCCACAAGCATGTCCTCACCGTCGAGCGGATCATCGGCAACAAGCGCGGCACCGGCGGGTCGGCGGGCGCGCCCTACCTCCGGTCGACCCTTGAAAAGCGCGTCTTTCCGGAACTGTGGTCGCTTAGGACCGATCTTTGAGCTTCAAGCATTTGTTCTCTCGAAGCCTCGGGGCCGACCCGACACGGCTGCATTTTGCGGCGCACAGCCACCATCTGTGGCCGGACGCGAGCTTCGCCGGACAAGTTGCCGCCTGGAATGATGCGGCCCGTCTCGCCGACCGCAAGTGGGACAAGATAATGGGCGAGGTCTGGCCCGAGGCCCAAGCCCATGTCTCTTCCGAAATCGATAGCGGAGATGCTTCCGCGATCGTCTTTTCCTCCAACACCCATGACTTCCTGATCCGCCTGATCACCGCTGCCCCGGCACGCTCGAGCGGGGCGCTTCGAGTGCTGACCAGCGACGGCGAGTTTCATAGCGCCCGGCGACAATTTGCCCGCTGGATCGAAGCGGGTTGGATCGAGGTCGAGCGGATCGCTGCCGAGCCCTTCGACAGCTTCTCCAACCGGTTCCTGGCCGCTGCCCAAAGCGGCGGTCACGACGTCATCTTCGTCAGCCAAGTAATGTTTGGGAGCGGCCGCATCTTCAACCGCGTGGCCGAGCTTGCCGGGCTCGCGAAACCGGAAGGTCCGTGGGTGATCATCGATGGCTACCACGCCTTCATGGCGATCGAGCAGCCGTTCGGCGCCGAGGCGGCGCGACGCGCCTTCTATCTCGGCGGCGGCTACAAATATGCAATGGCGGGCGAAGGGTGCGCCTTCCTCCATGCTCCGCCTGGATTCGGACCGCGGCCGCCGGTCACCGGCTGGTATGCCGAATTCGAGGACCTGAGCCTCCCGCCCGGAAGTGTCGGCTATGCGCCCGATGCCAGCCGCTTCATGGGGGCAACCTTCGACCCGTCGGCCTTGTATCGGTTCAACGCGATTCAGCGGACGCTGGACGAAAATGGGCTCACCACGGCGCGGATGTCGGAATTCGTCGAGGGCCGCCAAGCTCAATTCCTCGACGCAATCGCCAATAGCGCCCTTGGCGCGGCCGAGCTACTCAACCCAATCGACCGATCGCCGCACGCGCGCTTCCTCGCCTTCCGCTCGACCAATGCGCAGCGATGGTACGGGGATCTGAAGCAACGCAATTGCATTACCGACGTGCGAGGCGACGTGCTTCGGATCGGCTTCGGAATCTACCAGGACGAAGCGGATATTGAGCAGCTCGCCGTCTTCGCGGGCGAACTTTCTTGACCGGCTCGGCGCCGAAGCAGCGCAGTTCCTCGCTGGTACTCGCGCTTCTGCTGATTGCCTACGTCTTCAACTTCCTCGACCGCCAGATCCTCGGAATCCTCGCACAGCCGATCAAGGCCGATCTCCATCTTTCCGACACCCAGTTCGGAGCCATCGGCGGCCTCGCCTTCGCGATGCTCTATTCAGCCCTCGGCATCCCGCTCGCCTATCTTGCTGACAAGGCGAGCCGAAGCGGCGTCATCGCCGGCTCGCTCGCCGTCTGGAGCGCCTTCACGGCGCTGTGCGGAACGGCCGTCGGCTTTAGCCAATTGTTCTTCTACAGGCTCGGCGTCGGCGTCGGCGAGGCCGGCGGAGTTGCTCCTTCCTACGCGCTTATCGCGGATTATTTCCCGCCTCGGCGGCGCGCTCGAGCGCTCGCGATTTTCTCTCTCGGAATCCCGATCGGGTTGGCAGGAGGAACCTTAGTCGGCGCTTACATCGCCCACGCGATCAGCTGGCGGGCAGCCTTCGCAGTCATGGGAATCGCCGGAGTGGTCC